>CAMEWZ010000085.1 GCA_945946745.1 uncultured Clostridia bacterium
AACCGGGAAACCAGCGGCGCCATCCGCTGGCTGCCCATGTGCGCCGAGGTGGACTCCATCGTGGCGAATAAGGATCTGTTCGATCAGTACAACATTCCCCTGCCCACCAATTATGCCGAGTTCGTGGCCGCCATCGATGCCTTCGAGGCAGTGGGCATCAAGGGCTTCCAGACCGACTGGTATTATGACTACAGCTGTCTGGAAACCATGCAGGGCTGCGCCATTCCGGAACTGATGAGCCTGGAAGGAACCCAGTGGCGCATGGCCTACGAAAGCGAGGCCGAGGACTCCCAGGTGGGTCTGGACGATGTGGTGTGGCCAAAGGTGTTTGAAAAATACGCGCAATTTTTAAAGGATGTTCATTTCCAGCCCGGTGACGAGGAATTGCAGTTCACCGTTGTGACCCAGCCCTTCCGCCAGGGCAAGACCGCCATGGTTCGAAACACCGCGGCTCTGGCGGACAGCATGATGGTGGAAGACGGACTGAACTGTGTCATGCTCCCCTATTTCGGGGAAACCGCCCAGGATAACTGGCTGCTGACCTACCCCATGTGCCAGCTTGCCGTTTCCAAGCAGGTCGAGCAGGACGAGGCCAAGAAGGCTGCCGTGATGGAAGTGCTGCTGGCCATTTTCAGTGATGAAGGGCAGAAGCATGTGGCAGCGGGCACCTCCGTGCTGTCCTACAATAAGGAAGTGAAAATCACGCCCACGGCGTGTTTGCAGTATGTACAGGACTGCATCGACAGCAACCACCTGTATATGCGTCTGGCCTCCACGGAAGTCTTTGCCATCTCTCAAGACGTGGGCCACAAGCTGATGCGTGGCGAATACGATGCCCAGGGCGCCTACAAGGATTTCAACGCCCAGATTACGAACTATATCAATCCCGAAGCGGAAGAAGTGCTGATTACCCAGAAAACCGCCTATTCCAATGCCTTTGGCGACCACGGCAGCGCGGCGGCGTCCTCTCTGATGAACACCCTGCGCGCGGAAAGCAACGACCAGATCGCCATCGGCTATGCCAGTGTGGCCAGCTCCTCCATCTATGCCGGGGATTACACCACGCAGCAGGTAAAATGGATCATGACCTTCCGGAACGCCATCTACCGGGGCGAATACACCGGCGCGGAAATCCGCCGGATCATGGACTGGCTGGTGAATGTGAAGGAGGACGGCTCCAACCCCATCCGCCACCGGAACCAGATGCCTGTCACCAGCGGCATGGAGTACACCGTCACCGAGTACGAGCGGGGCAAATTCCGGCTGGAGGACATTACCGTGAACGGAGAATCACTGGATGACAATGCGGTATATTCGGTGATGCTGATTGGCGCGGATACCTATCTGGAGCACCCCACCTTCTGCAACTGCCCCATGCCGGAGGATCAGAAGACCAAGCGGCAGGACTATCTCGTAAATGATTACACCAGCCAGGATTACATTCTGGACGCACTGAAGAACACGCAGCAGTTCCTGGCGCCCACGGAGTATGTCACCATACGCCAAAGCAAATGAGGAATCCCAATCAGTCGAAAGGAGGGCGGATGCTTTGAAAAAACGGTTGATCGCTTTGCTGTTGATCCTTGCGCTGGCCGTAGGGCTGGTCTTTGCCGGTTTTTCCTATCTTGATTTTGTCTCCCAGACCGTTTTCGAGGAAAGCACCGCCCACCTTGTGGAAATCTTTCACCAGGCGAATCAAGCGCTGTACAATCTGGTTTCCGTCAACTGGAGCCGGATGCGGATGTGGGCGCCTTATCTGGCCGCCGCCCAAAGCGAGTCGGACATCGTTGCCTACGTAAATCAAGCCCGCCTGGAAAGCAATTTCACCGACTTTTTCTTCATCTCCCGAAACGGCAACTACATCACCCTGGAGGGACAGCAGGGCTATCTGGATCTGCGGGAACAGCTGGCGGATCTGATTCTGAACAAGCAGCCGGTGGTTATCAACTCCGTTGTCCCGGACAAGCCGGAGATCATGGTATTTGCCATTCCCGCTGCCCAGGGCAGCTACCGGGGCTTTACCTACGAGGCCATTGCCATCACCTTCAACAACTCCGATTTGGTGGACGCGCTGAAGGTCTCTGCCTTCGGCGGGCAAGCCAGCACCTTGGCTGTGCTGCCCGACGGCCGGGTGGTGGTGAACAATGCCAGCGCGGATATCCAAAATACCCACAATTTCTTCGCCCTGCTGGAGCGCTCCGCCCGTTTCACCGAGGAACAGCTTCTGGCATTGCAGAAGGACTTCCAGGCAGGCAATTCCGGCGCGACGGTATTCGACATAGACGGCGTTCCCTATTATCTGGTCTACGAACCCGCGAATTTCCAGGACTGGATGGTTCTGGGAATCGTACCCACAGAAGTGGTAAACGCCAGCATGAACAAATTGCAATCCACCACCATGCTGGTGGTGTCGGGAATTGTCGTTGTACTGTCCTTCGTGATTCTGCTGCTGATGATCCAGCAGAACCGGCAGAAGCTGAAGCGGAAGGACACCGAGCTGCTTGCCCGGGATGAACTGTTCTCCAAGCTGTCCATCAATGTGGACGATGTGTTCCTCATGCTGGACGCTCAGAATCTCCGGGTGGATTATGCCAGTTCCAACATTGAGAAGCTGCTGGGCATTTCCGAAGCCCAGGTTCGGGAAGAAGTCCATGTCCTCGAGCATCTGGTGCGTGGGGAGAGCTCTATCCGCGTACTCGATCACCTTGCCGATATTCTTCCCGGTGAGCAGCTGGAATGGGACAGAGAATACACCCATCAAAAGACCGGCGCGGTGCGCTGGTTCCATGTGATTGCCTTTTGCAGCGACATCCAGGGTGAAAAAAAGTATATTCTGGATATGTCTGACCGCACCAGCGACAAGAAGATCAATCAGAAGCTGGAGGATGCCGTCCATACGGCGGAGAACGCGAACCGCGCCAAGACCATCTTCCTAAACAACATGTCCCACGACATTCGAACACCCATGAACGCGATCGTCGGCTTTACCAACATCGCCATGAAGCAGGAACCGAAACCGGAAGTGAGAAGCTGCCTGGAGAAGATCGGCGAAAGCGCCGATCACCTGCTGACGCTCATCAACGATGTCCTGGACATCAGCCGTATCGAGAGCGGCAAAATCAAATTTGCCCCCATTCCTGTGGATATTACCGCCGTGACCGACACGGTCATAAGCATCATGTACGGCTTTCTATCCAATCGGGATCTCACCTTTCACACAGAGCTGAATACGCCGCAAACCCCCTATGTGCTGGCCGATGCCGTTCGTATCCGGGAAGTGCTGGTGAATATTCTGGGCAACGCGGTGAAATTTACAGAGGACGGCGGCGTCATCACCTTTGAAGCCAGCTACCATCCAGGTGCGGACGAGCAGCATATGCTGGTGCGCTATCGGGTAACCGATACCGGCGTGGGCATGAGCGAGGAATTTGTCGCCCACATTTTCGATGAGTTTTCCCAGGAAGAAAACGGCGCGCGGACACAGTACAAAGGAACCGGTCTGGGCATGGCCATCACCAAGCGGTATGTGGAGCTGATGCAGGGCACCATATCCGTTGAAAGCAAAAAAGGCGAGGGTTCCACCTTCACCGTCACCCTCCCCCTGGAGCTGACCGATGGGAGCAAAGTCCAGAAACAGGATATCCCTGCCGCCAAGGCAGACTTGACGGGTGTCAAGATTCTGCTGGCAGAGGACAATGATCTGAACGCGGAAATTGCCATGGTGCATCTGGAGGAATTGGGAATTCAGGTGACCAGAGTCTTGGATGGCAAGTCGGCAGTCGATGTTTTCGCGGAAAGTCCTCCCAATACCTTCGACATCATCTTTATGGATATCATGATGCCAAATATGAATGGTTATGAGGCCACGGCAGCCATCCGCGGCATGCCGGATCGCCCGGATGCCCGTAAAATTCCCATCATCGCCATGACCGCCAACGCCTTTGCGGAGGATGTGCAAGCGTCTTTGGATGCCGGTATGAACGGGCATTTGTCAAAACCGATCGTCATGGAAGAGGTTGTCAAGACCATTGCAAGAAATTTGAAGCAATAAGACGGCTTTTCCGCCGTCGGCAACAAGGCCGCACATTTCTTGACAAAAGGCTGTCCTTGCCGTACCCGTGACCGCAGTCACAGGTGCGGCAATGGCAGTCCGTTTTTTCTTGGTTCCGAATGCAGAAGCAAGGGCTTCCCAATGGGAAGAATCTATTGTATGATAATACCGATATCCCCAAATGGATGATCCGGAAAGGAGCTGTTTCGTATGGCAGCAGAAGTGACATTACCGCAAATGCTGGAAGCCCGGGAGCGGCGAGCTGCCCGGCAGCAGGAGCTGCTGCGCGCTTATGGCAAGCCGATGGTATGCTTTACGATGAATATCGCCGGGCCGGTGAAGAACAGCGCCTTGATCCGGCGGGGCTATGCGCTGGGCAAACGGCTTCTGCGGCAGCAGTTGGCGGTGGCCGGGATTGCCGTTGTTTCCTTCGAAGAAATCCAGGAAATAACCGGAAATGAGGCCATTTTCCTGCTGGATGCCAACCCGCTTACCATTAAGGCAATCACCGTAGGAATTGAGGATCAGCCGAGCGTAGGACGGCTGTTTGATATGGACGTGCTGTGCCCGAATGGAAGAAAGGTAGACCGGCAGGAGTTGGGCCTTCCCGGGCGGAAGTGCTTGATCTGCGGAGAATCCGCGCAAGCCTGCGCACGGAGCCGTTCGCACACGGTGGCGCAGCTTCAAGAGAAAACACGGGACATTTTGTGTCAGGCGCTGGACACGGCGGATCGAGAGGACGCCGCCCGGCTTGCCACGCAGGCCCTGCTATATGAGGTCGCCACCACCCCAAAACCGGGGCTGGTGGATCGGCAGAACTGCGGCAGCCACCGGGATATGGATTTCTTTTCCTTCCAGGCCAGTGCCGCTGCCCTGTTCCCCTACTTTTCCCAATGCGTGAACATCGGCAGAGAATCCCGGAACGCCCAGGAGGCTTTCCAGCGTCTGCGCCTGCCGGGAAAGCTGGCGGAAGGGGAAATGCTCCGCGCCACCGGCGGGGTGAACACCCACAAGGGCGCCATCTTCTCCATGGGCATTCTGTGCGGCGCTCTGGGCCGGCTGGAACGGGAGCAGTGGTGTAACCCCGGTACGGTTCTGGCAGAATGCGCCGCCATGACCAAAGGGCTTCTTTCGTCTGACTATGGGAACTTGACACAGGAAACGGCAAAAACCACCGGTCAACGGCTCTATTTGCAATACGGCATCACCGGTGTCCGGGGTCAGGCGGAGGCCGGCTTTCCCACCGTCTTAAACGTGGGCCTGCCCAAGCTGGAAGCAGCCCTTGCCGCCGGGAAATCCATCAACGAAGCAGGCTGCGCGGCCCTGCTTGCCATGCTGGCGGACACCGTGGATACCAACATGGTTCACCGGGGCGGCTATGCATTGGCAAAGCAAACCGCCGGAGAAATCCAGGTCTTGCTGGAGCGGGAGCCATTTCCCTCCCAGGAAACCCTGGAAAAGCTGGACGCGGCCTTCATCCGGAACAATCTGTCCCCCGGCGGAACAGCCGATTTGCTGGCGCTTGTCTATATGCTGCATTTTTTGAAGGAGGAAGCCCATGGGTGAATATTCCATTTCTCAAGTGTATCCCTCGGACAAGGGGAGTCTAGCGCAGATTGACACGCTGCTACAAAAAGAGGGCATCTCCCGGGACGCCCATTTGGACTACATCTGCGCCATGCGGGACGCGGACGGCGAGATCATCGCCACGGGCAGCTGCTTTGGCCCCACGCTCCGGTGCTTTGCTGTCAGCGCCGAGCATCAAGGGGAAGGTCTGCTGAACGCGGTCATTTCCCACCTGATCGAGGTGCAGCAATCCCGTGGGAATCTGCGCCTGTTCCTGTATACCAAGGTCAATTCCGCCAAATTTTTTGGCAGCTTGGGCTTCTACGAAATTGCCCGGGTGGACGGTACGCTGGTGTTCATGGAAAACCGCAAAAACGGCTTTTCCACTTACCTGCGGAATCTGGAAAAAACAAAAAAGGACGGCGTTTCCGCCGCCCTGGTCATGAACGCCAATCCCTTTACCCTGGGACATCAGTACCTGGTGGAGACTGCCGCAGCCCAATGCGATACCCTCCACCTGTTTGTGCTCAGCGAGGATGCCTCCTTGGTGCCCTTTGCCGTGCGGAAAAAGCTGGTGCGGGACGGTGTTGCCCACATCCCCAATGTGGTGCTCCACGATTCCGGCCCCTATATCATCAGCAGCGCCACCTTCCCCAGCTACTTTCTCAAGGATGAAGCGGCGGTGATTGACGGCCACGCCCGGCTGGATCTGGCAGTATTCCCGAAAATTGCCCAGGCCCTCAACGTAACCCATCGGTTCGTTGGGGAGGAACCCACCAGCCAGGTGACGGGGCTGTACAATACCATCATGGCGGAGGAATTGCCCAAGGCGGGTATCCAATGCCACATTATCCCCCGGAAGGAATCCGAAGGCAAAGCCATCAGTGCCTCCACCGTCCGTCTTGCCCTGCAAAACGGGGACTGGGAGCAGGTAAAGGCGCTGGTTCCCCCCACCACCTTGCAGTATTTCACCAGCCCAGAGGCCGCACCGGTGCTGGCGCACATCCGGCAAGCAGCCAACGTGGTGCATTATTAACGCATTTCATAGAAAACGTCTTTCCAAAGGGCGGTGTTCATAAGACAGTTGACGGCCACCGTAGTTCTTAGTGTAAAATAAGAATTGGCAAATGAAAAAGGGGCTGTTAAAAAAGTCCCCCAGCAATGTAGCCAGTGCCGAAAGGCACTGGCTACAAAAAGAGCATAAGAA
>CAMEWZ010000086.1 GCA_945946745.1 uncultured Clostridia bacterium
GAGAAGCTGACCTCCCGGGTGCCGTCCTCGGGACGGTTGGGGTTATTCTCCACGGCGACCAGCTCGGACTTGCCCTCGGGATAGTTGGTGATGGTCAGCTTCACAGGCTTCAGCACCGCCATCACCCGCTGGGCGGTCTCATTTAAGTCCTCCCGCAGGCAGAACTCCAGGAAGGCGTAGGGAATGGTGTTGGGACTTTTGGCAACGCCCACCCGTTCGCAGAAATTGCGGATGGAGGCGGGGGTGTAGCCCCGGCGGCGCAGGCCGCACAGGGTGGGCATCCGGGGATCATCCCAGCCGGAGACATAGCCGTTTTCCACCAGGGCGCGAAGCTTGCGTTTTGAAAGCACCGTATGGTCGATGCCCAGCCGGGCAAACTCGATCTGCCGGGGATGGTGGGGGACGGAGACATGTTCCACCACCCAGTTGTACAATGGCCGGTGGTTCTCAAATTCCAGGGAGCACAGGGAATGGGTGATGCCCTCCAAAGCGTCCTGGATGGGGTGGGCGAAGTCGTACATGGGGTAGATGCACCACTTGTCTCCCTGGCGGTGGTGGTGCATGTGCCGAATCCGGTAAATCACCGGGTCACGCATGTTGAAGTTGCCGGAGGCCAGGTCGATCTTGGCCCGGAGGGTATATTTGTTGTCCTCAAATTCTCCGGCCCGCATCCGGGCGAACAGATCCAGGCTTTCCTCGATGGGCCGATCCCGGTAGGGGGAGACGGCGGGGGTGTTCAAGTCGCCCCGGTACTCCTTGAACTGCTCGGGGGTCAGCTCACAGACGTAGGCCAGGCCTTTCTTGATCAGCTCCACCGCGTACTCGTAGTCCTTCTCAAAGTAGTCGGAGCCATAGTAGAACCGGTCGCCCCAGTCAAAGCCCAGCCAGTGAATATCCTCCTTGATGGCCTCCACAAACTCCACATCTTCCTTGGTGGGATTGGTGTCGTCCATCCGCAGGTTGCAAAGGCCGCCATACTTTTCTGCGGTGCCGAAGTCAATAATTAGGGCCTTGCAGTGGCCGATGTGCAGGTAGCCGTTGGGCTCCGGGGGAAACCGGGTGTGTACGGTCTGCCCTGCATACTGCCCGCCGGGGGCGATATCCTCATCGATAAAAGCGTGGATGAAATTTTTGCTTTCCGTGATCTCAGCCATAAGAAAACCATCCTCTCTTGTATTTTGATAAAGGTTTCCAAGGGCGGAACGGACAATTCCCCGCTTGGAAATTATAATATGCCATTATACCCGATTGCCGCTGTTTTTGCAACCAAAATTCCCGCCAGATTCCCCTTTTTTCCGGGGGAAGCATGTGTGAAAATTGTACAGCGGGAGCGCCTTTTGTGAAAAAGAAGAAAACAATTTTCAAAATCTGCAATTTAGGGTTGTCAATTCGGCTATCTTATATTAAAATAGGAAAGGATATGAAAAGGAGTGATACGATTTGCCTGAACTCAAATATAAGCGCATTCTGCTGAAGCTCAGCGGCGAGGCACTGGCCGGAGACCAGCACCGGGGATTGGACTTTACCGTGATCCATTCCGTCTGTGAAGCCATCAAGACCTGCCATGATATGGGTGTCCAGATCGGCCTGGTCATCGGCGGCGGCAATTTCTGGCGGGGCGTCAAGGATGGTGCGGATAAAATGCAGCGCTCCCACGGCGATGCCATGGGCATGCTGGCCACGGTGATGAATTCCATTGCCATGGCGGATGCTTTGGAAAAGCACGGCATGGACGCCAGGGTACTTACCGCGGTGGAAATGAACAAGTTTGCTGAGTATTTCACCCGGGATACCGCCGACCGCTATCTGAACGAGGGAAAGGTGGTCATCTTTGCCGCCGGCACCGGCAACCCCTATTTCTCCACCGACACCGGCGCGGTACTTCGGGGTGTGGAAATTGAGGCGGACGCGGTGCTTATGGCCAAGAATGTGGACGCCATCTATTCCGCCGACCCCAACGTGGATCCCAACGCCAAGCGCTATACCCATCTGACCTATGACAAGGTTCTGTCCGACCACTTGAAGGCCACGGATTCCACCGCCATGACCCTGGCGATGGACAACAACATGAACCTGGTCTGCTTTGCTTTGAATCCCCCCCAGAATATCATCCGCGTTGTCTGCGGTGAAGAAATCGGAACAACAGTCACAATCTAAGGAGGACGAAACAATGAGCGTGGATTTTAAGGATTACGCAAGAAGAATGGACAAGGCCCTGGAGCATCTGGAAGAGGAATTCGGCGCCGTCCGGGCTGGCCGAGCCAATGCCAAGGTTCTGGATCGGATCACGGTGGAATACTATGGCAGTGAGACCCCCTTGAACGGGGTGGCTACCATTTCTACCCCCGATGCCCGGACGCTGGTAATCCAGCCCTGGGATGCCAAGCTGCTCAAGGAGATCCAGAAGGCCATCCAGACCTCCGATTTGGGCATCAACCCCCAGAACGATGGCCGCGTCATCCGGCTGGTGTTCCCCCAGCTGACGGAGGAACGCCGTAAGGATCTGGTCAAGCAGGTTCGGAAGTATTCCGAGGAAGCGAAGGTCGCCATGCGCAACATCCGCCGGGACGGTATGGACTACGTGAAGAAGCTGAAGAAGAATTCCGAGATCACCGAGGATGACCAGAAGAAGGCGGAGAAGGATTTGCAGGATCTGCTGGATAAGATGATCAAAAAGGTGGACGCCTCCCTGGCTGCCAAGGAAAAGGAACTGATGAACATTTGATTTCCCTGCTTTCCTGCGGGGCGTGGATGCGTCCCGCGGGAAAGACTTTTACCATTTAGAAAGAGGTGCGCCCATTGGCACAATCTCAGAATGAAGCCCTGGCTCCGCCCCGGCATATTGCCATCATCATGGACGGAAACGGCCGCTGGGCCAAGCAGCGGGGCCTGCCCCGCACCGCCGGGCACGCCGCGGGAGCGGAAGCCTTCCGGCGGATTGCGAATTACTGCCGCACTCTGGGAGTGGAATACCTAACGGTATACGCGTTCTCCACGGAAAATTGGAAGCGTTCTCAAGAGGAAGTGGCGGGAATCATGAAGCTGCTGCGCCGCTATCTGGAGGAGGCGCTGCGGGATATGCAGAAGAACCGGGTGCGGTTCTGCTTTTTTGGAGATCTGAGCCGGTTAAGCCCGGATTTGCAGAAGCTGTGCCGGGATGCGGAAAGCCAGTCCCAGGACTATGACGTCCAGGTGAATTTCTGCTTGAATTACGGCGGCCGGGACGAAATCGTCCGGGCGGCCCGGAGCTTTGCCGAGGACGTGGCGGCAGGGAAGTACCAGCCCCAGGATCTGACGGAAGAACGGCTGTCTCAATATCTCTATTCCCGGGATGTGCCCGATCCGGAGCTGATTATTCGTCCCTCCGGGGAAAAGCGAACCAGCAATTTCCTTCTGTGGCAGTCGGCTTATTCCGAATATGTCTTTATGAATGTACTGTGGCCGGATTTTACCCCGGCCCATTTGGATGAGGCCATTGCAGAATATCACCGGCGAAACCGCCGCTTTGGAGGAACATAGACAATATGAAAACCCGAATTATTGCGGCGGCGGTGTTGGTGCCGATTTTATTTTTGGTGGTACTGGCCGCGCCCAAAATTGTGGCGGCCCTGGTTTTGGGCGTGCTGTTGGCCATTGCTTCTTATGAACTGCTGTACCGGACGGGACTGGTTGTGCATCCCCGGATGGTTCTGTATTCCTCTGCCACGGCCTTCGCCATTTCCCTGTGGAGCTATATGGATGCCATCCATGCCTATTTCATTTTGCTGGTGATTGGCTTTTTCATGCTGCTGTTCGCGGAAATGATGATGGATCATGTGAAGGTACACTTTGAGATGGTGGGCATGTGCTTTGTCGCCGGCGTGATTCTGCCGTATCTGCTGTCGTCTCTGGTGCGGATATTGATGATGGGCATTGGCCGCTATGTGATTTTGATTCCCTTTATTGTGGCGTTCCTGTCTGATGCGGGGGCTTATTTTGTGGGGTTGAAATTCGGCAGGCATAAGCTGGCCCCTGTGGTCAGCCCCAACAAAACCATCGAGGGTGTGCTGGGCGGCTTGGCGTCTGCCATTTTGGGGATGCTTCTGTATACGTTTATCCTGGATTGGCCATTGAAGCAGGATGTCCATTACGGTCTGGCACTGCTCTACGGCCTGGCTGGTTCTTTGATCGGCACCTTTGGCGACCTGTGTTTTTCCATTATCAAGCGTCAAGCGGGGATTAAGGACTATGGCAATCTGATCCCTGGTCATGGCGGCGCGCTGGATCGGCTGGACTCCTTGGTGCTGGTGGCGCCGTTTGTGGAGGCCATGCTGCTGATTGCTCCGATTATTCGGGTATAGAGGATAGAATCATGGTAAAATATGTCAGCATTCTCGGCTCTACCGGCTCCATCGGCCGGCAGAGCCTGGATATTATCAGCCGCCTGCCTGAGATTCGGGTGGCGGCGCTTACTGCCGGAACCAGTGTGGAGCGGATGGCCCAGCAGTGCCGCCAGTTTCGTCCGGAGCTGGCGGTAATGGCCACGGAGGAAGCGGCCAAGGCCTTGACGGAGGCGATTTCCGATCTTCCCACCCGGGTCAGCTGGGGGGAAGCCGGGCTGATTGAGGCTGCTACCATTCCCGACGCGGACTGCGTGATCACAGCCGTGGTGGGCATGGTGGGCTTGAAGCCGACTCTGGCCGCCATCCGCGCCAGGAAACGCATTGGCCTTGCCAACAAGGAGACCCTGGTCTGCGCCGGGGAACTGGTGATGGACGAGGCGGAAAAATACGGTGCCGAGATCATTCCTGTGGATTCGGAGCATTCCGCCATTTTCCAGAGCCTTATGGGCTGTGGGGACAAAAAAGAAGTCAAGCGACTGATCCTAACCTGCTCCGGCGGGCCGTTCTTTGGGATGACCAGGGAGCAGCTGACGGCGGTGACCAAGGCCGATGCCTTGAAGCACCCCAATTGGAAAATGGGCGCGAAGATCACCATTGACTGCGCCACCTTGATGAACAAGGGCCTGGAGGTTATCGAAGCCATGCGCCTTTACCGCCTGCCGCTTCAGCAGGTGGATGTGGTGATTCATCGCCAGAGCATCGTCCATTCCATGGTGGAATTTGTGGACGGCGCGGTGATGGCCCAGATGGGCACCCCGGATATGCGACTGCCCATTCAGCTGGCGCTGACCTATCCGGAGCGGATTCCCAGCCCTGTGGAGGGATTGAACCTGCTGACCTGCGGGAGTTTGACCTTCAGCAAGCCGGATTTGGAGAATTTCCCCTGCCTGGCGCTGGCCTACCGCTGTGCCAGTCAAGGCGGAACGGCCTGTCCTGCCATGAACGGCGCCAATGAAGAAGCGGTGGCTCTGTTTTTACAGGATCAGATCGGTTTTTATGACATTTACCGTCTGGTGTCCCAGGCGGTGGAGGCGGTTCCTTTTCTCCAAAATCCGACCTTGGAGGAGATTCTGGAGGCGGATCGCCTGGCCCGGCAAGCGGTACGGGCATTGCGGGATCCGGCTTGCGTGTGAACGATTCCGCATTGTGTTAAGCGAGGCATTTTATGAGCGTTCTTTTCGCAATATTACTGTTCAGTGTTTTGATTTTTGTCCATGAGCTGGGTCACTTTGCGGCCGCCAAGCTTTCCGGTGTCCAGGTCAATGAGTTTTCTGTGTTTATGGGGCCGGCGCTGTGGCAAAAGCAGGTCGGGGAGACTCTGTATTCCGTTCGGCTGATTCCCATTGGCGGCTACTGCGCCATGGAAGGAGAGGACGGCGGCAGCGACAATCCCCGTTCCTTTGACAAGGCAGCCTGGTGGAAACGGCTGGTGATTCTCCTGGCCGGGGCGGCAATGAATTTTGTCATCGGCGTGCTGCTGATGGTTGTGGTATACCTGCCGACAGAACGGGTGGTGGTGCCTGTGGTTTCCAGTCTGGAAAGCTACTGCACTTTTTCCGGTGCGGATGGCCTTCATGCGGGGGATCGGATTCTGGAGGTGGATGGGGAGAAGATCTATGTGCAATCGGATTTCTCCCTCATTTTGAACCTAAACGGCGGTGATGTACACGATCTGGTGGTGGAGCGTCAGGGAAAGAAAGTGACGCTGCGGAATCTGACCATGGAAAAGCACGAGGTTACCGCCCAGGACGGCACCACAAAGTGGATGTATGGCTTGAACTTTACCATCCAGGACTTAACTTGGGCCGGGAAACTGCAATATGCCTGGAACCAGTCGCTGGATTGCGTGCGCATGGTGCGGCTGAGTCTGCAAATGCTGCTGCGTGGCCAGGTGGGACTGCAAGATATGTCCGGGCCGGTGGGCATCGTGCAGCAGATGTCTGTGGTGGCGGAGGCCTCGCCGACCTGGCTGGATGCGCTGCGGAATATGCTGTATTTCGGCGGCTTTATCGCCATCAACCTGGCGGTGATGAACCTGCTGCCCATTCCCGCTCTGGACGGCGGCCGGGTGGTGGGGGTGCTGGTGACCACCCTGGTGGAGACCATTACCCGGAAAAAAGTGAATCCCAAATACGAGGGGTATTTGCACGGTGCGGGTATGCTCCTGCTATTGGGACTGATGGCGCTGATTATGTTCAAGGATATTTTTGTTCTGATAAGAGGATGAATACAATGACGAGACAGATCATGGTAGGCGGCGTCCCCATTGGCGGCGGCGCGCCGGT
>CAMEWZ010000087.1 GCA_945946745.1 uncultured Clostridia bacterium
AATAAGGACATGCAGGAGGACAAGGAGGCGGTTTTCGACGCGGTGGAGACGGTGCAGATGTGCCTCAAGGTCTTTGCTCCCATGATCGCCACCATGCGCGCTAAGCCGGAGAATATGAAAAAGGCGGCCCAGGGCGGCTTTATCAACGCCACCGACCTGGCGGACTACCTGGTGAAGAAGGGTATGCCCTTCCGCAGCGCTTATAAAATTTCCGGCCAGATTGTAGCCAAGTGCATTGCCGAGGGCTGTGTGCTGGAGACGCTGCCCCTGGACGAATACCGGAAATTCAGCGATTTGTTTGACGAGGATCTGTACCGGGACATCGACCTTATCACCTGTGTGGAAAAGCGGGTCTCCGAGGGCGGCACCTCCGCTGCCTCTGTGGAGGAGCAGATTGCCTATGTAAAGGAGTGTCTGGCGTGACCAAGGTATTTATTGACGGCAGCGCCGGAACCACGGGACTGCGGATTTATGACCGGCTCAGCAGCCGGAAGGATATCACCCTGCTCCTTCTTCCGGAGGAGCAGCGGAAAGACCTCGACCAGCGCCGCCGTATGCTCAATACGGCGGATATCGCGTTTTTATGTCTGCCGGATCCGGCGGCGGTGGAGGCAGTTTCTTTGATCGAAAATGACCATACCGCCATCATTGACACCTCTACGGCGCACCGCACCAGCGAAGGCTGGGCCTACGGCTTTCCGGAGTTGTCGGAAGGGCACCGGGAGGCTATCCGAACCGCCAAACGCATTGCCAATCCCGGCTGCCACGCCAGCGGCTTCATTGCGGGGGTGTACCCGCTAACAGCCCACGGCGTTGTTCCGGCGGATTCTCTTTTGACGGCCTATTCCCTCACGGGCTACTCCGGCGGCGGCAAGAAGCTCATCGCCGAATACGAACATCCCGGCCGGGATGTTCGCCACGAAAGCTACCGGATCTATGGCACCAACCTACGCCACAAGCACCTGCCGGAGATGGTCAAGGTCTGCGGCCTGGAAAAAGAGCCGGTGTTTTCTCCCATCCTGGGGGATTTCTATGCGGGGATGGCTACCTCCGTATTGCTGCCGGGCATTGACGCGAAAATCGTATGGGAGTGCCTGTCGGATCACTATGCCGGGCAGCGCATGGTGACAGTGGCGCCTCTGGGCGGGGATGAAAGCGTGATCTATGCCAGCACCTATGCCGGAAAGGACACCATGCGCATTCAGGTCAGCGGCCACGCGGAGCAGTGTATGGTCACCGCGATTTTTGACAATCTGGGCAAGGGCGCCTCCGGCGCGGCCATCCAGAATATGAACATCCTGCTGGGTCTGGATGAGACCACCGGACTGAACCTGTAAGACTAAAGGAGAAGGAAATGAGAGTAGTAGAAGGCGGCGTTTGCGCCGCGAAGGGCTTTACGGCTAACGGCATCCACTGCGGCATTCGGAAGAATCACAGCAAGAAGGATTTATCCTTGATCGTCAGCTGTGTCCCCGCCAGCGCGGCGGCGGTGTACACCACCAACCTGGTCAAGGGCGCACCCCTGACCGTGACGAAGAAGCACCTGGAAAACGGCGTGGCTCAAGCGGTGATCTGCAACAGCGGAAACGCCAACACCTGCAACGCCAACGGCATCCGGATTGCCGAGGAAATGAGCGAATTGACGGCCAAGGCGCTGGGTATCCGGGCGGAGGATGTGATCGTGGCCTCCACCGGTGTCATCGGCCAGCCATTGTCCATCGATCCCATCGCCGCCGGACTTCCGGAATTGGCGGCGGGGCTGTCAGCGGAGGGCGGCAAGGCCGCTGCCGAGGGCATCATGACCACCGATACGGTGATGAAGGAGGTGGCGGTGGAGTTTACCCTGGGTGGCAAGACCTGCCGCCTGGGCGGCATTGCCAAGGGCAGCGGCATGATCCACCCCAACATGGCCACCATGCTGGTGTTCCTCACCACCGACGCGGCCATTTCCCCGGAAATGCTGCAAAAGGCCCTGCGGGGGGATATCGCGGAAACCTTCAATATGCTGTCCATCGACGGCGACACCTCCACCAACGACATGGTCACGGTGCTGGCTAACGGTTTGGCGGGCAATGATACCGTCACCGCCGAGGGAGCGGATTTTGCCGCCTTTATGAAGGCGCTGAACAGCGTCACCATCGCCCTGTGCCGGAAAATTGCCGGTGACGGCGAGGGCGCCACCAAGCTGCTGGAGTGCAAGGTCACCGGCGCGGCAGACCTGATGACCGCCAAGACCGTGGCAAAAAGCGTGATCTGCTCCAGCCTGCTGAAGGCAGCCATGTTCGGCGCGGATGCCAACTGGGGCCGGGTGCTGTGCGCCATCGGCTACAGCGGCGCCCAGGTGGATGTCAGCAAGGTGGACGTTTCCTTCCGCAGTCCGGCGGGCACCATTCTGGTTTGCCAAGGCGGCGCGGGGGTGGACTTCTCTGAGGAGATTGCCAAGACCATCCTGCTGGAAAAGGAAATCGAGATCCTGGTGGAGCTGAACAGCGGCGAGGCCAAGTCCACCGCCTGGGGCTGCGATCTGACCTACGACTACGTGAAGATCAACGGCGACTACCGCACCTAAGTGGCAGAGGAGAGAAATATGGAAACGGAATTTTCCAATATGGAACGGGCTGAGGTTCTGACCCAGGCCCTTCCCTACATCAAAAAATACAGCGGCAAGATCGTGGTCATCAAATACGGCGGCAATGCCATGGTCAATGAGGAGCTGAAGCAGCAGGTCATGGAGGACGTGACGCTGCTGTGGCTCATCGGGGTCAAGGTGGTGCTGGTGCACGGCGGCGGCCCGGAGATCAGCGAGACCATGAAGCGGCTGGGCAAGCAGTCCCAGTTTGTGGGCGGCCTGCGGGTGACGGACAAGGAAACCGTGGACATTGTCCAGATGGTGCTGTCCGGCAAGGTCAACAAGACCCTGGTGAACCTGCTGCAAATGAAGGGCGGCCACGCGGTGGGCGTCAGCGGCATCGATGGCGGCATCCTCGAGGCCACCATGAAGGACGAGACCCTGGGCTATGTGGGGCAAATCACCAAGGTTCGTCCCCAGCCCATTCTGGATCTGCTGGAAAAGAACTATATCCCGGTGGTTTCCACCGTAGCCAGCGACCGCCAGGGCAACACCTACAACATCAACGGCGACACTGCCGCCGCCTATATCGCCGGGGCGTTGCATGCCGAGCGGCTGATTATGATGACGGACATTGCCGGAATTCTCCGGGATAGGGACGATCCCAGCACACTGATTCCGGCTTTGACAGTGAGCCAGGCGAAGCAGCTCTTTGACGAAGGGACAATCTCCGGCGGCATGATTCCCAAGGTGGACTGCTGCATCGAGGCCATCGAAAAGGGCGTGAACCATGTGGTTATCATGGACGGACGGGTGCCCCACGCCATTTTGATGGAGCTGCTGACGGACGAGGGCGCCGGTACCATGGTGTTGGGCGATGAATAGGGGGTAACGGATGAACATTCAGCAAACGGATCAGGCCTATGTGGCCAATACCTACAAGCGGTTCCCGGTGGAGCTTGTCTCCGGCAAGGGCAGCCGGGTGACGGACAGCAACGGGAAGGAATATGTGGATATGGGCTCCGGCATCGGCGTCACCGCCTTTGGCTTTGGCGATGAGGACTGGATGGCGGCGGTCACCGCCCAGCTCGGCAAGGTGCAGCACACCTCCAACCTGTATTATACGGAGCCCTGCGCCGCCCTGGCGAAGCTGCTGTGCGAAAAGACCGGGATGCGGAAGGTGTTCTTCTCCAATTCCGGCGCGGAGGCAAACGAGTGTGCCATCAAGGTGGCCCGAAAGTATTCCGCGGAGAAGAAGGGCGCGGACTGCTACACCATCGTGACCCTGGTGAACAGCTTCCACGGCCGGACGATCACCACCCTGGCGGCAACAGGGCAGGAGCATTTCCACCAGTTGTACCAGCCGTTGACCCCCGGCTTTGTCCATGTCCCCGCCAACGACATCGAGGCTCTGAAACAGGCTGTGACGGAATACAAGGTGGCGGGCATTCTGATGGAGATCGTCCAGGGCGAGGGCGGCGTGCTGCCGCTGTCCGGAGACTATCTGGCGGCGGCGGACGCACTGGCTCATGAACAGGATATCCCGTTTATGATCGATGAAGTTCAGACCGGAAACGGCCGCTCCGGCAAGCTCTATGCGTATATGCACTACGGCATCCACCCGGACATCGTCTCCACCGCCAAGGGCCTGGGCGGCGGCCTGCCCATCGGCGCCACGCTGATGGGGGAAAAGGTTCAAGATGTTTTGGGCTACGGCGACCACGGCTCTACCTTCGGCGGCAATCCGGTGTGCTGCGCCGGCGCCATCCGCATTTTAGAGCGACTGGACGAACACTTCCTTGCCGGGGTTTCGGAGAAAAGCCGGTTTGTGATGGAGTCTCTCCAGGGCGCGCCGGGCATTGAAAGCGTTACGGGTCTGGGGCTGATGATCGGGGTGAAAACCACTGCCCCGGCGGGAGAAGTGGTGAAGGCCTGCCTCGAAAAGGGTGTGCTGTGCTTGACCGCCAAGGACAAGGTGCGCCTGCTGCCCGCACTGAATATTCCCATGGAAGATTTGACGTTCGCGGTGGAAACCCTAAAGGCGGCGGCAGCGGACTGCGTGAAGTGAGGAGGAATCCCAATGGATTTAAAAGGAAAAAGCTTTTTGAAGCTGCTGGATCTGACCCCGGCGGAGATCGAAGGGCTGCTGGATCTGGCGGCGGAGCTGAAGGCAAAGAAAAAGGCGGGGATTCCCCACCGGCTGTGTGCGGGCAAAAACATTGCCCTGCTGTTTGAGAAGGATTCCACCCGCACCCGCTGCGCCTTTGAGGTGGCCGGCCACGACTTGGGCATGGGCGTGACCTACCTGGGCCCCACCGGTTCCCAGATGGGCAAGAAGGAGTCCATCGCCGACACCGCCCGGGTTCTGGGCCGGATGTTCGACGGCATCGAGTACCGGGGCTACGGCCAGGAAATCGTGGAGGATCTGGCGAAATACGCCGGAGTCCCCGTGTGGAACGGCTTAACCAACGAATTCCACCCCACCCAGATTCTGGCGGATTTTCTCACCATCCGGGAGCATTTCGGTGGGCTAAAGGGGAAAAAACTGGTGTATATGGGGGACGCCCGGTATAACATGGGGGATTCCCTCATGGTGGGCTGCGCCAAAATGGGAATGCATTTCGTGGCCTGCGCCCCGGAAAGCTACTTTCCCAACAAGGCTTTGATCGCCACCTGCCAGACCATCGCTGCCGAAACCGGGGCGGTTTTGGAATTCCGCACCGACCCCAGGGAGGCCACCAGGGGCGCGGATGTGATTTATACCGATGTGTGGGTGTCCATGGGCGAACCGGACAGCGTTTGGAAGGAGCGCATAGACGCCTTGCTGCCCTACCGGGTGACCCAGGAATGGATGGACAACGCCGGGAGACAGTGCCGGTTTATGCACTGTCTGCCCGCCTTCCACGATTTGAACACCACCATCGGCAAGCAGATTTTCGAGAAATTCGGCCTTGACTGCATGGAGGTCACGGACGAAGTGTTCGAGGGCAGCCAGTCCATCGTCTTCGACGAGGCGGAAAACCGGATGCACACCATCAAGGCTGTTATGGCGGCGACCTTGTAGGATATTGGGATAACGAAATACGTTCCACGGCGGGACTGCCGTGGAACGTGTTTTCTTTTTATGGGAAAATGCTTATCGGATTGACTCAGCAACTCGGCAAATTGTAATATCCTGTACTGGCGCTTACTGCCACCAAGGCTTCTCCTTGAGGAGAAGCTGTCAAAAATCTTTGATTTTTGACTGATGAGGTGTGCGGTAGAAGGTGAACGGAACGGGAAGTTTTCTTCGAATTCGCAGCTTGGTAACGCCGCTATCGCGGCTACACCTCATCCGACCCGGCTTACGCCGGGCCACCTTCTCCTCCAGGAGAAGGCTTTGCTCTGGTGCAACGAATGGTCATTTTCTGCCTGCTGCGTTAGGTCGATAAGCATTTATGGGAATATTATGCGTTTTCCTTGGCCCAGGCGGCGATTTGGGCCTGGCTGTCCTTCGCCTGGTGGCCTCTGACGGACAGACCGGGGACGACGGTAGCCCCGGGGCAGGCGGAGCGCAGATCCTGCTCGCTGTGGGCCATGCCGCTGCCCTCGTTGGTGCACAGAGGGACGATTTTCTTGCCCGTCCAGTCGTAGTGCTCCAGGAAGGTGAATACGCACATAGGCGCGGTGCCGCACCAGCAGGGATAGCACACAAAAATGGTATCATAGGGCTGGATGTCTGCCACATATCCTTGAATCGCGGGACGGGCGTTGGCTTTGGCCTCCGCCACGGCCTCCGCGCAGCAGGCCCTGTAATTGTCCGCATAGGGCTTGACGGTGTCGATCTCGAAAATGTCCGCGCCCAGCGCGTCCCGGATGTACTCGGCAGCGTATGCGGTGTTGCCCTTTTCCAACACCTGAACGCCGCCGGGCATATGGTTTTCTCCTTTGCGGGAATAGTAAACGACCAGTGTGTTTGCCATATTATCAAGCTCCTTTTGAAAAATGAAATGCTTATTTGGGTTAACTCAGCAGTGCGGCAAATTGTAGTTTATCGGTCAGCCCCTTGCCTCTCCCTATGGGAGAGGTGCCCCCTATGGGGG
>CAMEWZ010000088.1 GCA_945946745.1 uncultured Clostridia bacterium
GACCCGCGTATCCAGCTTGGAAGGCTGGTGTTCTACCATTGAACTACACCCGCAAGTTCGTCTCTCTAGCTGATTCAGCCTTAAAATTTTACCACGGATTTGGCAATCTGTCAAGGTTCTTTTTTCAAAATCTCCGGAATTTTTTCATAGATCACGTCCGCCACCGCTCCCTGGGCGCAGGGGCACACGTTTTCAAACCGATCTGCCACCACGCCGTCGGCGGGACAGTAAGCAAAATCCGCGCCCAGCAGCATGGGCAGATCATTGTCCGCGTCCCCAACGCATACCAAAAGCTTCCGGCCCAGGCGCTGCTGCAGCTCCCTGGCGGAGCGGTTTTTGGAGACGCCCTTGGCGTGGACATCGATGATCCGGGCGGCAGCCCGGAATACCTCGCAGGATTCGCCAAAGGTTTCCCGCAGCAGGGCCTCCGCCTCATCCATGCGCCCCAGCTCCTCCGGCGTGCCGTGGAACAGGCTGTTTACCGTATCGTCCTTGAAGGCCCCGTAAATGGAAAACTTCAAAAACTCGCCCAAATCATCCCCCGGCTTCGCAAACCGGTGGGCGCACTGCTGGCGATCGCAAAACGCCGCCCAGCGGGGATTTTCCCGAAACAGATAGTGGGCATCCACCCCTTGCAGCTCCACCGTCAGCTCCGGCAGCAGGTTTTGGCAGGCCGCTACCGTATCCCATACATCCAGCGCAATGGGATGGCTGAAGGTCAATTTCTCCGTTTGCAGGTCGTACGCCGCCGAACCGTTGTACAGCAGCAGCGGCGCGTTCACCGGAACCTTGTCCCGAAACGCCTTGCTCATGGGCACACTTCGGCCCGTATTGACGGTAAAGACGCCGCCGTTTTCCATAAAATACCGGATGGCATCCAGATTTCGCTCCGGAATGGTGGAATCCGGCGCGGTCAAGGTGCGGTCATAATCCACCGTCAGCAGTACATCCGAAAACAGTGCCATACCATAACGTCCTTTCTACATTATCCCATTCGTTCCAGCTTTTCCAGAACCTCCCGGAAATAGGGCGGCAGCTCCGCGAAAACCATCACCGGATGGCCGTCCCTGGGATGCTGGAAGCACAGGGCGCCGGCGTGAAGGCACTGGCTGTCCTGGCCCAGCTCCGGTTTTTTGTGGCCGTAAACCGTGTCCCCCAGGATGGGGTGGCCAATGTAGGCCATATGCACCCGGATCTGATGGGTTCTGCCCGTTTCCAGGCGGCAGCGGATGTGGGTGTAGCCCCGGTAGCGTTTGACCACCTCCCAATGGGTCACGGCGGGCTTGGAATTGCGCTGGGTGACGCACATTTTCTTCCGGTCAGTGGGATGGCGGCCAATGGGGGCGTCCACCGTGCCGCTGTCCTCCCGGAAGGTGCCGCAGACGATGGCCTCATAGGTTCTCGCCATGGTGTGATCCTTCAGCTGGGAGGCCAGCATGGCGTGGGCATAGTCATTCTTGGCCACCGCCAGCAGGCCCGAGGTATCCTTGTCGATGCGGTGGACGATGCCGGGGCGCAGCTCCCCGTTGATGCCGGAAAGGCTGTCTCCCATGGCGTAGAGCAGGCCGTTGACCAGGGTATCGTCCTGGTGCCCCGCTGCGGGATGCACCACCAGGCCCTTGGGCTTGTTGATGACCAGAAGATCCTCGTCCTCGTAGACGATGTCCAGCTGCATTTCCGTGGGGACGATGTCCACGGGCTTTGCCTCGGGGATGGTGTATTCAATTCGGTCGCCTGGATTCAGCTTGTCGTTTTTCTTTCCGGGCTTACCGTTGCGGGTCACCTGGCCCTCCTCGATCAGCTTCTGGGCAGCGCTGCGGCTGAACCCCTCCGCGCTGCGGGCCAGGAACGCGTCCAGCCGCTCCCCGGGAATATCCGCGAACAGGATCATTTTTTCTCGTCCTTCCAAAAGGCTTTGTTGAAAAACACCAGATGCACCATCAGCACCACGCAGCCGCAGGTGATGAAGCAGTCCGCCACATTGAACACGGGAAACTCCATAAACGTCGTCTCGATCATGTCCACCACATAGCCCAGCCGCACCCGATCCAGCATATTGGCCAGGCCGCCGCCATAAATAGCCGCGATGCAGAAGCGCTCCAGCTTCGTAAAGGGCAGGGGCTTTTTGAAATACTCCCGCAGGATCAGCCCGGTGAAAATCACAAAAATCAGCGCAAACAGCCACTGCTGCCCCTGGAAGGTGGAAAAAGCCGCGCCGGTATTTTGCACATAGGTCAGCCGCAAAAGCCCGGGAAGAAAGGGACGGTTCTCGTAAAGCGGGATGCAGGCAACCGTAACATATTTCGCAAGCTGATCTGCCGCCACCACAAACGCGGAAAACAGCACATAAAATAGAAACTGCATGGGGCATTCCTCCTGTTTTTTCGCAGTCATTCACAGTTTCTCTATCATACCATGGCCGCCCGGGATTGTCAAACCTCCCGCACGGGGAAACGAAGAAGGGGCTGTCTCACGAATGCAGTGAGGCGGCCCCTTCTGGCATCATTCGATTGCAATCCATCCCAAAACGGGCTTTTGGCTGTTCTGTATCAAGGCCAAGGCTTGCCGCACATCCGGGACGTGGGACTTTTCCAAGGTCACCGTCAGCAGCACGGCGTCACATTGGGGCAGCGCCTGCAAGGTGTCGGCGTCCGCCAGCAAATTGCCGCCCACAGTAAAGTGCAGCTCCGGCAGCTTCTCCTCCACGGCGTGAACCAGGCGCTGGTTCTCGTCCGTGGAAATGTCGCTGCAAACCAGAATGTTCCGCGCATCCCCTGCGTGATTGCGAATATTCTGCGCCAGGAACCGCTCGTTCTCCGGCGTATTCTCTGTCAGCCGGCGCTGCGCGCGGCGCAGTCCCCGTGCAGCGGCATCCAGCTTCCTGCCGTCGGCAATCCGGCTGCCCAAAAGCGGGAACTGGCATTGGGACGCCAGGTCAGACACCGCGTACACCTGACCGCTCATGAGGGCTTTGACACAATAAATACCCACCATGATTACAAAGCCCACCAAAGCGCCAATTCCGGACCACTTGGCGGTCGCGACTGCCTTTCCCTCGGTGACGTCGCTGGTTTCCATAACCAAAGTCAGCTGATGCTCGGTCAATTGCGCGTTCCATTTTTCATGAAGCTGCATCAGCTGCTCCTCCAGGGCGGCCAAAAGCCGGCGGGCGGTTTCCGCATCCGCGTGGCTGGCCGAAATGGAAAAGGCATTGTCATCCACCTTCTCGATCTTCACCATGCCTCTCAGTGCTTCGGCGGGCAGCCCCAGCTCCGGGCTGATCTGCTGGTAGACGGCAAGATCCGACGCGTATTTCTGATAGTAGAGGGAGAAGGTATTGCCATTGTTTTGAATATGCACGGCATCCTCTCCGTCTATTTCCACCACCTTGGCGTAGTTGGGGCTTACATAGTACACATCCGTCAGCGTATGCATGCTTCCCTCCGAAGGGGAAAGCTGTGCGAACCCGCAGCCAAGGAGCGCGGCGACCAGCGTCACCACCAGGATGGACTTCCAGCGTGCCAGGACATAAAAAAAGAGAGAAATTAAATCAATCTCATCTTCCTGGATCGTTTGTGTGTTCATTGTTCTATCTTCCTTTTCTTTTTTTGCATGGTTGTTTTTATTATACAATAAGCGCGGAGGGAAGTAAACCTCTTTTTTCGGTATTCTATCAGAAATCTTAAGAATTCCAGGAATTGACAAACGCCCGATTTGCTGTTATACTAACTGTACTAGTACAGCTAGTACAGTTAAGAAGTACAGCAAAGGAGGTTAACCATGGTACATCTTGACTATCGGGATGCCAGGCCCATCTATACCCAGATCATCGACGGCTACCGGGAACAGATCGCCACCGGCGTTTTGCAGCCGGGGGAGAAGCTGCCCAGCGTACGGGAGCTGGCCTCCAGCCTGGCCATCAATCCCAACACCATTCAGCGGGCCTACCGGGCGTTGGAGGCTGACGGCTGGATCGTCACCGTCCCCGGGAAGGGCTGCTTCGTCAGCGGCTGTGAACAAGCCGCCGAGCAGGAGCGAGCGCGCTGGTACGATGCGTTTGATGAAGCCGCCGCGGCTCTGCTAGCCCTGGGCGTATCCCGGGAAAGTCTGATCCTGCGGCTGCCGGAAGGAGGAAACAAACATGCTTGAAATGAAAAACGTCACCAAAATCTTTGGTGATTTCAAGGCTCTGGACGATTTGAGTCTGACCGTACCCAAAGGCGGGGTTTATGGTCTGGTTGGCCCCAACGGCGCGGGCAAATCCACGGCCATCCGCCACTTAACCGGCGTCTACCGCCCGGACAGCGGCCGGATCACCCTGGAAGGCGCCCCCATTTTTGAGAACCCCGCCGCCAAGCGCCGCATCGGCTGCATTCCCGACGAGGTGTTCTACTACCCCAGCGCCACCTTGGAGGACATGCGCAGCTTCTACCGGGGGATCTACCCTGCCTTCGACGATGCCCTGTATGAGCGGCTGTACGAGGTGTTCCAGCTGCCCCGGAAAAGCCCCATCCGCCGGTTCTCCAAAGGTATGCAAAAGCAGGCGGCCTTCCACCTGACCCTGTGCACACGGCCGGAGGTGCTGATTCTGGACGAGCCGGTGGACGGCCTGGATCCCGTCATGCGGCGGCAGGTCATGAGTCTGATCCTGTCCGACGTGGCGGAGCACGATACCACGGTGCTGATTTCTTCCCACAACCTCCGGGAATTGGAGGATGTATGCGACCATGTGGGCATTATGGATCACGGCAAAATGCTGCTGGAAAAGAGTCTGGCGGATATGCAGGGCCTAACCCACAAGCTGCAAATCGTGGGCGACGTGCCCCAGGGGCTGGAGGTGCTCCACGAATCCGCCTCCGGACGGCTGAAAACCCTGATTGTCCGGGGCCAGGTGGAGGATATCGGCGCCCAGGCCGCGGCGGCCAACCCCGCTTATTTCGACATTTTGCCCCTTTCTCTGGAAGAAATCTTTATTTACGAACTGGGAGGTGTGAATTATGCAGTCAAAGACATCCTTCTTTAATTTCACGGCTTTCAAGAAAGACCTGACCCGCTTCGCGCCGTTGTGGGGGCTGTATGCCCTGTGCCTGCTGCTGGGACTGTTGCTGCTGACACAGAGCGAAACCAATTATTGGCTGGCCAGTGCCTTCGCGGAACTGCCCATGCTCATGGCCCCGGTCAACCTGGCCTATGCCCTGCTGGCGGCGGCTGTTCTGTTCGGCGACCTGTTTCACACCCGGATGTGCAATGCCCTTCACGCCATGCCCTTGCGCCGGGAGAGCTGGTTTGTCACCCACACCCTGGCGGGGCTGCTGTTCAGCATCGTGCCCACCCTGCTCATGGCTCCGGTGGCCATTCCGCTGCTGGCACAGACTCCGGTGACCGATGCCTGGCAGCTGAGCCTGTACTGGCTGGTTGCCACCAATTTGGAATATCTGTTCTTCTTTGGCGTTGCTGCCCTTTGCGTCCAGTGCGTGGGCAGCTGGGTGGGCCTGGCCTCGGTGTATGCCCTGGTGAATCTGGGGGCCGTGGTTCTGTACCTGCTGGTGAAAACCCTGTTTGCCCCCTTGCTCCCCGGTGTGGTGACCCGGCTGGAGCCCTTCCGGCTTCTCTGCCCCGTGCTGGAGCTGGTGGACGGGAGCCCGTTGATCCAGATGAAAACCGTGGATCAGTGGGTAGACGGAAAATACGCGCCCACCGGCAGCTTCGTCCTGGGAGACGGCTGGGGCTACCTCGTTGGCTGCGCCGGACTGGGCCTGGTGCTGCTGGGAGCCGCGTGCCTGCTGTATCACCGCCGGAAGCTGGAAAGCGCCGGGGATTTCCTGGCCCTTCCGGGCCTCAAGCCGGTGGCCCTGGTTGGCATCGCGCTGGTCTGCGCCACCGGATTCCAGATGGTCTGCGACATGGCCGGCAGCAAGCTGGGGATTCAGATTCTGTTTGCCTTCATCGGTCTGGCGGTGGGCTGGTTCGCGGCTCAGATGCTCCTGGCCAGAAGCACCCGGGTGTTCGCCCCGAAAAAATGGCTGGGGCTGGCCATTCTGGCCCTGGCATTGGGGGCCAGTCTAGGCCTTACCAAGCTGGATCCTCTGGGGATCCGCACCTGGGTTCCCGCTCTGGAGCAGGTAAAGAGCATCACCCTGGATAACGGCTACCGGGGAACCATCACCATCCAGGACAGCGAGGGTCTGTCCGACCTGCTGCGGTTGCAGCAGCTGGCCGTTGAGACCGGTCTGACCAACGAGGAAGTGTCCCAGCAGCGGCTGCTTCTGCGCCAGCAGGAGGATACCGAGGATTCCGACCGGGATTCTTACTACAGCTTCCTGGACGATGTGAACCTTACCTACAAGCTAGCAAACGGCCGCATTGTTCAGCGCCACTACAACCTGGTCACGGACAGCGAGGCCGGCCAGCTGGTGCGCAAGTACACCAGCACCGTTGCCGCCCTGTTTGGCGACTTCTCCAAGTACATAGACGCGAAAACCCCGGAGGATTTGAGAAGCTACGTCCGCAAGCCAAAGGCCATCGAATTCGAGCTGGGGCGTGTCGACGAGAAATATCTGACGGCGGATACGATGGAGCGGCTGGTGGAGGCCATCATCGCCGACTGCGAGGAGGGAACCCTGTCCCAGTGCGAGAATTTCCACCC
>CAMEWZ010000089.1 GCA_945946745.1 uncultured Clostridia bacterium
CCCACCTGCCTTTTCGTGCAGGTCATAATCGGATGCGTTACGGCTAAAGCGGGGTGCATGGGGAGCTTTTGCTCCCCATGTTTTTTTCTGCCGGAGGAAGCAAAAACTGTAAATTTTTTTGTTTTTTCCCGTTTTCCGCAGATTACCCCTTGAAACCCCGGGGAATATCGGTTATAATATCACGGCTATGCATTTTGAGCGCAAAGTACACCATTGAGACAACGAGAGGATATGATCACATGAGTGCATCCAACAAGAAAAAGCTCCGCAAAGAGCAGGAGGCTGAAAAGCTGACCGAAAAGCAGCGCACCGCTCTGAAGGAAGCCAAGAAAGTGAAGCTTTACACAGCCGCCTTCGGGATTGTGCTGGTTCTGCTGCTGGTCACCGCGCTATTTGTTGGCGTCCGGCAGGTGATCACGAGCAAGGGCATTCGGGAGAAGAACACCGTTGCCTTGACCGTGGGCACCCACGAAATCAGCAACGCGGAACTGAATTATTACTACATGGACGCGGTGAACAACTTCTACTCCAACTATGGCAGCTACGCCGCCATGTTTGGTCTGGACGTAACCAAGCCTTTGGATGAGCAGTTCGTGGACGAGACTGCCGGCACCACCTGGGCCGACGATTTCCTGTCCTCCGCCAAGTCCACCGCCCAGGCTGCCTACGCCCTGGCGGATGCCGCCCAGGCTGCGGGCTTCACCCTGCCCGAGGCGGATCAGACCAGCATCCAGAACAACATTGCCACCATGGATGTCTACGCCACCCTGTATGGCTACGGCAGCGGTGAGGATTATCTGAAAGCCATCTACGGCAAGGGCGCCACCACGGAAAGCTACCAGGCATACTGCGAGCGCAATGCTCTGGCCCAGGCTTACCAGGAATTCTATGCCGACTCTCTGACCTACACCGATGAGCAGCTGCGCCAGGCCGAGGCGGATAACTACAGCGCTTACTCCTCCTTCACCTACCAGACCTACTATCTGGCTGCCAGCCGCTTCTTGACCGGCGGAACCACCGGCGAGGATGGCACGACCACCTATTCCGAGGAAGAAACTGCCGCGTCTGTTGCCGCTGCGGAGGCTGCCGCCAAGTCTCTGACGGAGGCGGATATCCATTCTGTTGAGGATCTGGATGCTGCCATCGCCGCCCTGGAGGTCAACGCCGACACCCAGGCTGCCAGCACCGCCTACGACAGCACCAAGTACAGCTCCGTCAATTCCGCTTACCTGGATTGGGTCACGGACGAAAGCCGGAAAGAGGGCGACATCGCCTCCTTCCCCAACACCTCCGTCACCACCGATGAAGACGGCAACGAGACCACCACGGTCAACGGCTATTACGTGGTCTACTTCATCCGCAGCACCGACAATCAGTTCCCCCTGTCCAATGTTCGCCACATTCTGGTCACCCCCGAGCATGTCCATGACGAGGGTGAGGATGCCCACGCCGATGGCGAAACCTACTCGGCTGAAGAGTTGGCTGCCGCCAAGGAAACCGCCGAGGAGATTCTGGCCCAGTGGAAGGCCGGGGAGCACACGGAGGAAAGCTTCGCCGCTCTGGCAAACGAGAAATCCGCTGACGGTGACGGCACCACCGGCGGTCTGTACGAGAACATTTCTCCCGACTCCAACTATGTTTCCGGCTTTAAGGATTGGGCCTTGGCCGGTCACAAGAGCGGCGATACCGGCATCGTGGAAACCGAGTACGGCTACCATGTGATGTACTATGTGGGCGACACCGACTACACCTACCGGGATTATCAGATTGAGACCGATCTGCGCAACGCCGATGTCAGCGATTGGTACAGCCAGACTGTGTCCGCCATGCCCATGACCGATGGCGACACCCGTTACGTCCGCACCGATCTGGTTCTCAACGCCGCAGGCTAAACCAAACAAAATACGCCAAGGGGGCGGATTGCTGTGCAATCCGCCCCTTACTCTTATATTGCGCAAGCCTGCCGGTCAGCCGCCATCCGTACCGATTGGCGCTTGTGTTCCCGTATAGCGAGCAGTGCTTTCTTCTTCCAGCGTCCGCCCCTCGCAGGGCCGGATCACCGCGAGAAGAACCGTCCGCGCGTCGGTAAATTCATAGGAGCAGGTGGAAAGCGCCAAGATCGGTTCCTTCGCCGCAACCCACTGGGTCAAAGTCTCCTCCCGCTGCCAGACGCTTCGGCTTTGGAGCAGTTCCAGCAATTCCCCTTGCTCGCACGCCTGCCACTGGGCAGGATCGAACACCCGTTGCTCCGACACCCCCACCAGCAGGCAGGCCATGACTTCCAATGCATAGGCGTTTCCGGGCGTCAGCAAAATTCCCGTGGCATGTTCCCGAAAGAAATCCTCCTGCTTGTACCGTTCCAACTCCCCGAACATTTTCCCGTCCGCCATGTGATGGCCATACACCAGGGAATAGGCGTCCGTAAAATCCCGACTGTTCCGGGTATCCAAAAAGATGCTGCCTGCCAGGGCAAAATTCCCGTAAATATCGGTATTGAGGTATTCATAATTGGTCTTCCCCTGCAAGATGGGATAATCGATCTGGGTGCCATCCAGGGTAAGCCAGGCGCAGACATCGGGGTTGACCTCTTGCAGGGCGGAAAAATCCGGCTTTGGGCTTTCCTCCGCTTGTGGAAGCTGGGGCTTCAGCGGAGCCACTTCCGCCTGCACCGCCTCCACCGCCGCGTAGATTCGTTCATTATCCCATAGGGCAAAGGCGGAATAGGAAACAGACAGCAACAGCAGCAGCCCTGTGACAACGCTGAATAGCCCGTTTGCCATTCTAAGAACAAAGCTGTGAAATTTCATAAGGGTTTCCTCTCTGCATCCCGTGACACCGCGTTGCGGCAGGGCTGGAATTTCCAGCTCTGCCGCGTTTGCTGTGTATCATCAATCATCCAGTTGCCGCCGGCGTCTGATCAGGAACAGCACCGCCGCTCCCGCGCTGACTCCCAAAATCAACACAAAGGGCAGATCGTCCAGTTGGATGCCGGTGTCAATTTGGTCGTTCTGCTTGCGGTTGGTAAACGAAGCGCTCTGGCTGCCGGACTGGATGGTTCCCGTATCCCCGGATTTGGTAGTGACGTACTTTTCCCCGGTATAATCCGATTCCGTAACCGCGAATGCCACACCATAGGGCAGGTTTTCGATGGAAATGGTCTCCCCGTCCTTTAAGTAGAAGGTGGTCGGAACACCCAGCCGGATTTCCGTGGGGTTATTCCCGTTGGTGCCGCCGGTGACCTGGAAGGATGCGGGATACGTCTTGCCCGTTTCCCCGGTCAGCTCGACCTGGAAGGTAAAATACTTGTTTTTGTCTCCCAGATTGCCGGTGACCGTCTTGGTGACATGGAGCGTACCGGCGGAGTAGGTATTGGTAATGCTGCCGCATTTCTCGCCCCCAGCAGACTCGGTATGAACTGCGGCCACGCGAATGTTCCCGCTTTCATCATTCAAAACGCTTACCACCAGTCTGATATCCCCACTGTGATAGGTCACGCCGGCGGTCTGATTGGTGGTAACCTCCCGAAGGGTATATTCGTAGATGCCAACGGTGGTATAGGTGGGCAGCTGGATGGTAATGTTTGCCTTGGCTCCCGCTGCCGTCGCGCTGCCCTTTGCAAAGGTCGCGCCGGTGATGGTGCCCAGATTCGGCGCGGATACCGCGTCTCCCTCCGTGACCCTTCCGGCTCCAACCTGCTGCAAGGTAAAGGTTTCCGCCGGGCTGGTGCCCGCGCCTTGCAGCCGGTATACCTTTTCGATGGTGACCGTGGCTTGATCCGTATACGCGGCAGCGGAGCCTACGGCCGCCACAGCGAACACCAGCATCAGGCAGAGTATCAGACAAATACATTTTTTCATGGGGTTATCCTCCTATTGAAATGGTTTTGTGTCTATTGTTGATGGATTTTTCCTTCGATATTCCGAAAAAGATGCCAAGCTTGGCATCGTCAGATTCCCCTGCGGCGCAAAATGGTAATCACCTTGCCCTCCACAGCGCTGCAGGGCACAGGGCCAAAGTCCCGGGAATCCTCGCATTGGGTTCGGTAGTCCCCCAGCAGAAAAACGCTGCCCTCCGGGACGGTAAAGGGATAGGTAAGCCCTTCCTTGGCATAGGTGGGAAACAGAATATCCCCGGACTGGCTGGTGCCATTGACCAGAAGCTCCCCGCTGTCATCGATGGTGATAATGTCCCCTTCCCGGCCCAAGATCCGGCCCACACGGCGCTGTCCTGCCGCGGTGTATACCACCACTTCCTTGTTCGAAAACGTCTGATCCCAGCGAAACGCAATCAGAAAGTCGCCATCCTGGATGGCAGGATACATGCCATTGCCCTGGGCCTGGGTAATCAAAAACACCTGGGTCAGCAGCAGCGCCAGCGTGAATGCCAGAGCGCACCAGCGCAGTGCAAGGGCGCCATATTCCCGGGCAAGGCGCAGCCGCATCCGCTGCCGGTAGAGGACTTGCCCAATGTCGTCCGGTTTGCTATCTGTAGCCATCCGTTTCCTCCTGGGGCTTTCTCAGCAGTTGGCTGCGCACCCGTTCGGCAAGCAGCGCCTTTTCATACAGAGCATTCAATTCCTCCAGCTTCTTCCACACATCCTCCGGATCCAGGCCGCCGATCACCGATTTCCGAAATCGAACCTGGGAAAGCCATTGGGCAATTTCCACCAGAACCGGATTGTCCTGAACCGGCGCCGGTGGATGGGACGGTGGCCTTCGCTCCCGGCGGGAAAAGGGCTTTTTGGTATACTTTCCCACTGTGCTCACGATCTCCTCCGGCGGAGCAGCAGCGCGCCGCCAAAAATCGACCCTGTCAGCAACAGCAGATAGGCAGCGGAATCCGTTTGGACACCGGTATCCAGAACCACGTCATACCGGTTGTGGAACCGGATTGTGCCGCCGGAAGCGCCGACAGTCAAGGTCTTTACCGCCTTGCTGCCCTCCGCCACCGGCTCACCGTCGATGGTAACGGCATAGACGCCGGTATCCGTCTCCTCTGCGGAGAACCGGGCGCCGATGGTGACCGTGAAGGTAATGCTGTCACCGCTTTTGAGGGAAAAATCCCAGCTGTCCTCCCCTTCTGCCAGGAATTCCTGCCCCACCGCCACAATACGCCCCTCCGTCACGGTGGCGGTGAAGGGAAAGTACCGCTCCGGATTGCCCAGATTGCCGGAAACCGTCTTTTCCACCGTGATTTGCGCCGTGGCCGGGGAATAGGCATTGCGGATCTGGATATCGCTCTGGGCTGCCTGGTAGTCATAAGCGGCCACGGCGCATTTCGTCCATTCCTTCGTGGCACCAATGTGAATCTGATCGCCGCTTTCGCTGACGGTCACATGGGTGCCGTCAATGGTGATCGTCTGTCCCAGATAGGACAGCACATTATAATAATGAATGCTCGCCCCCGCTCCGCCCTCATCCGGCTTGAAATCGTTGGAGGCATTGGTTTTCACCGCCAGGTAGATCGCCTTTCTTGCCGATTCCGGCAAGGCGCCGACAGAAACCACCATCACGTTTTTCTTCGCCGCGATGACCAGCACCTGTCCTTTTGCCAGGGAAAAATCCTGCTCACTACAGCTTGGATACCGCGTCCAGCCGCCTGTGGAGACCGTTGCTGCCGGAACTGCCAGATCCACCCCGGAGAGAATGCCTTCGGGACTGGCCGACAGGAGTTTGCCCTCCACTTCCGCGCCGTCCTCCTGCACCCAGTATGTATTGGCCGCCGACACTGGAATTCTCCAGGTCAGCTGAATTTGATCCTCACCGGGATACGTAACCGAAGCGCTGTCCGCGGAAAACTGGGTGCCGTCCACCGAGATAAAAAAGCTCTGGGGAAGTTCTTTGATCCCGGAAAAGGTTTTTGTCACCAGCAGGAAGGCCTCCTCCGGGGCGATATCCGCGCTCGGCTCCAAGGAATCCTGCTGAATCCGCAATACCGCTTCGGGCATATCCTCCGGGATTTCCTCCTCCGGTGGTTCCTCCTCCGGGATTTCCTCCTCCGATGGTTCCTCTTCCGGGATTTCCTCCTTCGGTGGTTCCTCCTCCGGTGGTTCCTCCTTCGGTGGTTCCTCCAAATCCGTTTGGAGCTCCTCCTGGATTTCTTCCCCGGTCAAAGGCGCTCCCTCTTTGGGAGCCTCCTCCGTATCCAAAAGGGATGAATCCCCGGACTGCCCATCCTGGGGAGCCGGTTCCTCCACCGCCGGGATTGGAATCTGTTCAAGTGATTCCAATCCACTCTCTGTCGCAGCGGCCCGGAATCCCGGCACGCAGACACTCCACGCCAACAGAACTGCCAACAGTGCTGTCAGTCCACGCAATCGTCTAATTTTCTTTTTTCCAGGGAACATGCTCGAACCTCCCCCAAATCATAATCGTTTACAACAGGATCGTCATACCGTTTTGCCGGCTTGATTATAGACAACTTTGGAAATCCCTTCAAGAAAATCCGCTCGAATCCTGTCGACCGGTTTCGAAGAATTTTCTCGCCAATTTTCGACGTTTTTCTTGGAAGTCCAAGTATTTTTACAAAGTCAAGTATATCGTGATATTTGTATTTTATTATTTGACTTTCGGAGGTTATCATGCTAGGTCAACGA
>CAMEWZ010000090.1 GCA_945946745.1 uncultured Clostridia bacterium
GAGTCCGCCTCGTCTACCAATTCCAACACACCGGCAGATATATTTCTTTACACCCAGACAAGCGTCCCCCGGAATTTGGAGGGATATACAGGAGGGATGTGAAAGACGGATGAAAAACAGAATCTAAAAAATGCTTGATTGTCTAAGACTTTTCCCAACACCGGCAACAGATGACGAATTGGTTTTTGAGTCCACTACGTCTACCAATTCCATCACACCGGCATGGTACTTACATAGTATAGTACACTTTTATCAAAAATGCAAGAAAAATTTTTGGAACGTCGCTTGATTAGGCTGTTTCCTTTTCTACTTTTTCAGCAGCCGGGAATATCCACTTCCGTATTGGACGCACCTGGATACCCGGCTCAGTGTGGCGGAGGAAATGTCCGCCTGTGCCATGACCTGGTGATAGGTATTCCCCTCCAGCAAGAGCCGGGCCGCGTAGCAGCGTTCTGCCATATTCTCCATTTCCTTTGCTGTACACAGATCCGCCAGCAGGGCGTGGATGTCCTCCGGACTGGTGATCCCAGCCAGGAGCTCGCACAGAGCCTGGGTTCGCGCCTGCTTTTCCGTCTGCGCCATAAAATGCACCTCCTGTGGGCGCGGCCGGAGTCCGGCCGCGCATTTTCCTTACTAAAACACCTGCTGGACTCCGCCAATAAATGCCCGGGTCTTCTCGCTTTTGGGATGATCAAAGACCTCCTCCGGCGTTCCCATTTCCTCGATCACACCATCCGCCATATAGATCACCACATCCGCCACGCTTTTGGCAAACTCCATCTCATGGGTGACCACGATCATTGTGTTATTCTTGTCCTTTAGGCCCCGGATGACACGCAGTACCTCGCCGGTCAACTCCGGATCCAGGGCGCTGGTAGGCTCGTCAAAGCACAAAATCTGGGGATTCAACGCCAACGCCCGGGCAATGGCCACCCGCTGCTGCTGGCCTCCGGAGAGCTGATGGGGATAGGCATCCTTCTTCTGACGCAAACCCACCTTGTCCAGCAGCGCCAGGGCCTTGTCCCGATTCTCTTGCTCCGTGCCCTGCTTCAGCAGTTTGGGGGCCAGGGTAATGTTCTCCAAAACCGTATACTGGGGGAACAGATTGAAATTCTGGAACACCAGGCCAAAATGCAGACGGTTCTGACGGATCTCCCCCTCGGTCAGCTGACGGCCCGTGAGGCATTTCCCATCCACCAGCACCTCCCCCTCGTCCGCCGTCTCCAAGAAGTTCAAGCACCGCAGCAGGGTGGTTTTCCCACTGCCGGAGGAGCCGATAATGGCCAGCACCTGGCCCTGCTCCAGAGAAAAGCTGACGCCCTTCAAAACGTCCGTTTCTCCGAAGTGTTTCTTCAATCCCTTTACTTCCAATATCGCCATGGCTCAACCTCAACTTCTGAAATAGTCCAGCTTCTTTTCCAGATAGCCGAACAGGATGGTGAGCAGTCCGTTAAAGACCAGGTAAAACACGCCCGTGTAAAAAAGCGGCCAAATGAGGCCCTTCTTGATGAAAGCCTCGCCGGCCCAGATAATCTCGTAAATGCCGATGATCCGGGCAAGGGAGGTATCCTTCACCAGGGTGATGATCTCGTTACTCATTGGGGCCAGAACGCGCTTGATAACCTGCAGCAGCACCACCCGGTAGAAGATTTGCCCCTTCGTCATACCCAGCACCTGCCCGGCCTCATACTGTCCTCTGGGAATGGACTCGATGCCGCCCCGATAAATCTCGGAGAAATAACAGGCATAGTTGATGACAAAGGCCACAATGGTGGCTGTGAACCGGGGCATGGCAGGAAGGCCGAACATCAAACCGGGGCCATAGAAAATGATAATCAGCTGAAGCATCAAAGGCGTCCCGCGAATGATCCAAACGAATCCCCGGGTCAGCTTCTTAAGCGGAAAAAACCGGCTCATGGATCCAAAGCAGATCACAAGTCCCAGCGGCAGCGCGAAGGCCAGGGTCAGTAAGAAAATTTTCAAGGACTCCCAGAAGCCCATCAGCAGCTGCAATGTAACCGGGAGGAACATAGGCGCTTACCTCGCTTATCTATAGTATCGTTACGGCAAGGGAGGGCCGTCAGCCCTCCCTGTTCCCCGCTTTTTACTGTGCCAGCGTCAGACTGTATTTGTCCGCCAGTGCCTGCATGGTGCCATCGGCACGGAGCTCATCCAGAATTTCATTGACCTTGGCCGTCACGTCGGAATCCTTCCGGAAACCGATGCCGTATTCCTCGCTGGTCAAGCTGATGCCGGAGGCCAGGTCAGCGTAGCTGGTGCCCGCACCGGTCATGGCGTTGGCCATGGTGATGTCGATGACGCAGGCATCGGAGGTTCCCGCGGCCACTTCCATCAGCGCAGCCGCCTGATCCTGGACGGCGATGATCTGATCGTCGGGAATGCCGATCTCCTTCACGGCGTCCTGGCCGGCGGAGCCGTTCTCCACGGCGAAGGTCAGACTCTGCAGCAGCTCAACGGCATCATACTGCCCCACGGTGTCGGCCTTCATCACCAGCACCTGCGCGTTGATGACGTAGGGGGCGGAGCAGTTGGTATTCAAGGTGACTTCCTCGGTGATGGTCATTCCGTTCCAGATGGCATCGATGTTCTTGGTTTCCAGTTCATAGAACTTCTTGCCCCAGTCTGCCAGGACGAAGAACTCGCACTTTACCCCCAGCTTCTCGCAGACCAGCCGTGCCAACTCCGCGTCGAAGCCGGTCCACTCGCCGTTTTCATCCTTGTAGTCCATGGGTGCATAGTCGGTGATACCCACAATCATGGTGCCCTTGTCCTGGATGTACTTAAGGTCGGACTTTCCGGACGCGCCGCAGCCGGCGAAGCAGGTCAGCACCATCAGTGCCGCCAGCAGCATAACCAATACTCTTTTCATATCCCAACATTCCTTTCGCGGTTTTGTTTTTGTTTCCTCTGGCATTATACTTTACTTCGCTAAAGTTGTAAAGTATTATTTTCCAATATTGCCATTTTCGGCGTTTTGCATGATATTGGTCTTTTCACGCGCTTCTGTTTTCACTCTTTCATCCAAAAGAAAGCGGCCGAATGCCCAGGATGGGCACTCAGCCGCATAGTTTTTCACATGGAGCCGTCTTTCCGCAGCACGGCGCCGATGGTTTTCAGCAGGATCTTGATATCCAGCCCCAGGCTCCACTCCTGGATGTACTTCTTGTCCAGCTCCACCACCTGCTCAAAATCGGTGATCTTACTGCGGCCGCTGACCTGCCACATGCCGGTGATCCCCGGCTTGATGGCCAGTCTGGCCCGGTGGTGCAGCTCATACCGCTCCCACTCATCCACTGTTGGCGGGCGGGTGCCCACCAGGGACAGATCGCCCTTCAGCACGTTCCAGAATTGAGGGAATTCGTCCAAGCTCCAATCCCGAATGTAATTCCCGATGCCCTTCTTGATGGTACCGTCCGGCCGCTTCTCGCAGCCGATGATCCGGGGGTCATAGTCCAGCTTGAACATCAAGCCGCCGCTTCCCATTCGGTTATTGGCCATCAGTTCCGCCTTCCTGGCCTCGGCATCCAGATACATGCTGCGGAATTTGTACATCTTAAACAGCTTTCCGTTTTTCCCCACCCGGGTCTGGGCAAAAAAGATGGGGCCGGGAGATTTTCGGTAGATCATGGGGCCGATGATTACAGCCAGCACCAGGGTGAGCAGGCAGCCAACCAGTCCGCCCATAATATCCATGATCCGCTTGAGGCAGATTTGCAAAGGTGTGGCCATGCTGATGCCCACGGTGAGCACCGTGCAGTCGGCGATCTTCTCCACCTCCTGCTTTCTCCCGATCAAGCCTCCCATCTGCTCCATTTCGATATGGACAATGATGCCCATGCCCGTCAGCTGCTCGACCAGGTTTTCTGGGTACAATTGCCCCTGGGGCAAGGACAGAACCACTTCATCCACCCACTCCCGGCACAGCATGGACACAACCGTTGCTTCATTGGCGGTGACGGGAACGCCCAGCACGTCCTCCCCGGTCTGATCCAGATCCAGAAGGCACACGCCCTTCAGCAAATAATGGGACATTCTGTCACTTTTGTAGCGCCTTACCACGTCCTCCGCCTGGCTGGCGGTGGTAATGATGTACAGTGCGGCACTCTTTCGCTTCGGGCGGGCCACAAGACGGCGTTTCCACAGCAGCCGCGCTCCATAGGAAATTAGGCAGTAATACGCCGCGAAGGCGCCCAGCATCAGCCGGGAATACAGGGCGCTGTTCTTGGCGGCAAACAGATAGCCAAGTCCCAGCAGCATCACCAGAAACACCTGCTTCGCCGTCTGGGCGAATTCCCGGTAATAGCCCCGGCGCAGGACATTCTTCATGCCCTCGCCCACAATCAGCACCACCAGATCCAGCAGGGACAACACGGACATTAGGTTCAAGTTGTCGCCATCCAAAATGGAAAAGTGCAAACCAAATCGGGTGATACCTGCCATGACATATGCCAGATTCAAGCACAGGATGTCCAGCAGAATAAAGTCCCAGTGCTTCATCCAGCCCTGTACATTCTTTTTGTACATAGTCCTCTTCCTTCTCTATTTCACTCGCAGCATGAAAGGCGGCACGTCACGGCTGCCCCAAAGGGCAAATCCCGACGTGCCATTGTGCGCTTGGGTCAAGCCTCCCGGTAAAACAGGGCCAGCACGGTATCGCGCAGGGAGTCCTCATCCACGTAAAACTCGATGTATTCTTCCCCCAGAACTGCTTTCCCCTCCAGAGTGCGAATGGGCGCAATCGTACACTGCGTCAGCAGATCTCCCAACGTCTCCAATTGGTTTACGGTACAGTCGGAAACCATGCTGTCTGACACCGTCAGAAGGGTTTTCGCCAGGAAATCCCCATTGGCCCGGCTGCGCTCCATCAGCTTGGCATACAGTGCGGCCAGATACTGCCGCTGGCGCTCCATCCGGTGCAGGTTGCTGCTGTCCTCCAGACCCAGCCGGGTGCGGACATACACCAGCGCCTGGTCGCCCCGAAGGGTGACCTCCTTGCCCTGCTCCAGCGCAGGATCGATCCCGGTGAAATCATCCAGCACCGTTACGCTGACGCCGCCGACAAGATCATTGATCCGCCCCACAGCGTCCATGGTCAGCGTCATATAGTGGTCGATGGGAACACCCTCCAGAAGGGTAGACACCGCCTTCACCGCATTCAAGCAGCTGTCAGAGCCGCCGCTGCCGTAGGTATGGGCCAATGCCAGCTGTCCGGTAAAGGTGCCTGCCGCACCGCCGCCCACACCCAGACGGCGGATGGTCGTCATGGTGTCCCGGTTCAGATGCAGCAGCTCCACGGTTTTGGCGTTTTCGTCTATCACCACCAGCATCAGAAAGTCTGATTGCAGCTTATTGGTATAGCCGATGGCATTTTCCGGGCGCTCATACTTGTCCAAACCCATCAGCAGCAGGGTTTGAATGCCCTCTCTGGGAAGATAGGTTTTTCCCCCGTATTCCAGCTGCCCCTCCACCGTGGGTGCCGGGGCTGTGGTTTGGGCGGATGTGGTCTCAATGGAGGTGGTTTGGGTCGCCATCGTTTCCGCATCCTTCGGCTGGGCTTTTTCCCCGCCGCAGCCAGCCAGAAGGAGTGCCGCCGCACAAAGGCAGCAGCACAGCCTTCCGGAAATGGTTTTGGGATTTCTCATTCCCGCTTAGTCCTCGGACTTCTCCACCACGAAAGCGATGGTTCCGATATCCTCATCAAACTCCACGGTCACGGTGCCATCCTTCTGGATGACCACCTTATCCGCCTCCACGGGCACCCATTCGCCGTCCACGAAGCGCATGACCATCAGGAAATCGCCGGGCTTCAGGCCCAGGTTAAAGCCCATGGTCACGGAGCTGCCGTTTTCCATCAGCTTCTTGGAAGCGGAGTCCGTCAAGGACACGTTTATCACGTCCCGCACCACCAGGTCGGAGGCATTGATCTTATCCGTCTTCTCATCCAGCTTGCCGTTGTTTTCGGTCTTGGTGTTTTCCTTGTAGGCATCCAGAACCTTGTCCAGCGCCTTGGGCTTGCTGATGGCCTTATAAGCTTCCGTAATTTCCTCTTTCACCGCTTTGGGGGCCTTGTCCAGCTCAGACAGCGGCGTCACCTTAATATCCTTGGCAGACACGCCCTGGATTTCCTTGCCTTCCGCGTCCTTAATCACTGCCGCCACCGAATTGCCGTTTGCATCCTTCATCGTCGTCAACTCGGGCGCGCCCTTCTGCTCCACGCTGGGCGTGAAAACAGCCGCGCTTACAGGTGCCGCCAGCACAATGGCCCAGGCTCTGCGCCACAGCGCCTAAAACAGCTTCAACAGGTCGATCTCATCGTCTTCTTTTCTGTTATCCATCTTTCTTTCCTTTGCACGTGTTAAATCGATTTTTTGTATTATACTACGTCATCATTCGAAAATCAACAGTTTATCTACCCCCCCCCCCGCCAAAAAAAGTTGAAAGCTACAAAAACCTGTGGCTTTTTGTCAGTTTTCCCCAAACAGGGGCCGCCGTATCTTCCCTTTTCCTGG
>CAMEWZ010000091.1 GCA_945946745.1 uncultured Clostridia bacterium
CCAGATCCGCCACGATCAGCTTGCTGGCACCGGTGGCGATGGCCTTGGCTTCCAGGCCCTCCAGCTCGTCAGCCTGACCCACATTGCCCGCCACGGCAATGATTTCGGGGTTATTGTAGTTTTCCTTCAGCCAGGGGATGATGATGGACGTATCCAGGCCGCCGGAATAAGCCAGCACAATTTTCTTGATGTTTTCCTTATGATTCATAAATACAACCTCCACATGAATATTATTCATATTCAATGAGTAATAATACAGGATTATACCCCTGCGTCCTGGATTTGTCAACGGCTAATTGTATAAAAATACCAAGCCTGGGGATTTTCGGTACTTTGCCCGTAATGGCCCGGCTTCTTCCGTTCGTTCCCGGTAAAAATCACAATAGTTTCCCGGAACCGGGAACCCATCGCCGCCGTGGCTTCCCGGTTGCCTCATATTTCGGGATTGCTTTTTGGGGAAAAATCTCGTATACTGTGGGTATTCTGTTTTGGGAGGCATACGATGCGGTTTTTGTTTGATCCGGATTCCCAGATCATGCGCTTTCTCGCCCGGCTGGCGGATCTGGTAATCCTAAATGTGGTATTTTTGTTCACCTGCCTGCCCCTGTTCACCATCGGCGCGGCGGTTTCGGCGCTGTACAGCGTGGTCTTCGCCATGGACACCCAGCGGGAGGGAAAAACCTTGCCCACCTATTTCCGGGCATTTCGGGAGAATTTCCGGCAGGGTACTGCCATTTTGGGAATTTTGGCCCTGTTCGGTGCGGCCAGCTGCGTGAATATGACCCTGTTTTCCGACATGGGCGGTATGGCGGGCTTCTTCCTGTTCTTAATCGCCATGCTGGTGCTGGTGATGACCGTGCTGATTGCCAGCTTCGTCTTTCCGCTGCTGAGCCGGTTCCGCAACACCGTTTCCTCCATGCTGCGCAACGCGCTGCTGCTCAGCGTCTCCCATCTGCCCCGGGCACTGCTGGTGGGCGTGATCAACGCATTCCCCTGGGTGCTGATGCTGGTAAATTTTTACGCATTTCTCCGGCTGGGAATTCTGTGGTTTTCCCTGTACTTCTCCGCCGCGGCCTACTACAATTCCCGGCTGCTGAAAAAGGTGTTCGATCCTTTGGAAGAGGCATCGGAACAACAACCGCAATAATTCTCCGTCGCTTTCTCCAACCGGGAAGGCTCCGGGCAAAACAAGAGGCTGTCTCAATGAGACAGCCTCTTTCTTATTCCATCCACAAAAAATGCATAAATTCCGGCACCAGCTTTTCCCAGTCCGCTTCACAGTGGCCGCCGCCGACTTGGCAGCGCAGCTTGACCACCGCGTGCTTGGCTTTGGCCAGGTCTGCCACCTTTTTGTTCCAGGCGTAGGTTTTGCTGCTGCGATCCTCCCGATCCTGGCGCTTGAGTCCCTGGGCCTCTTTGGTGCCCCAGGAGAGGTAGATCCGGGTGTCCGGGCTGAGGGCGCTGCGGCGCAGCTCCTCCGTTACCGGGTGCATACAGAAGCCAATGGCGCTGGAAACACAGGCCGCCTTGGAAAACCACCGGTTTTCATGCGCCACCGCATACAGAGCCATCAGCCCGCCCATGCTGGAACCGGCAATGCCGGTGCACTCCCGCAGGGGCATGGTTCGGTATTCCAGGTCGATCATGGGCTTGACCTCACTGAGCAGCCAGTTCACCGTCTGAGCTCCCATAGGCGGGAATTTGGAAAAATAGCTGCCGGAGTCGGCAAAATAGGGCAGGTACTCGCTCAGCCGCTCCTCCCCCTCGTGGCCGCATTCCATACCCACCACGATCATCTTCTTTGGCCAGCCCTGCAAGAAAGCCTCCAGCCCCCAGGATTTTCCGTAGGTGGCGTCCGCGTCCCGGAACAGGTTCTGCCCATCAAAAAAGTACATCACCGGGTAGCGCTCCTGGGAGGAAAAATAGTCGTCCGGCAGATAGATATGCAGGGGCCGGTTCTTCCCCTTGGGGGAATAGATAAAATCCCGCTGAATAATCATGCAGCTTCTCCTTCCGCTCCGGCGGTCAAACCGGAGTTTTGTCCAGCGCCTGCTGGGCCTGGGCAATTTTCTTTTTCATGCCCCGAATGATGGGTACCGCCAGGATGAGACTCAGCACATCCGCCACCGCCTGGATGGTGGCCACACCGTAGGCCCCCAGCAGCCAGGCCATGGGGTACACAATGGGCAGAAAGCACGTGCCCTGCCGGGCAGTGGCCAGAGCCAGTGCCCCCTTGGCGTTACCCAGTCCCGCGCAAAGCATATTCACAATGGCCACCCAGCCGTGAACCGGTAGGGCCAGGCACTGGCTGACCATGCAGATCACGCCAATGCGGCGCATCTGCCCATCCGTTCCGGAAAACAGCACCATCAAGCGGTCGGAAAACACCGCCAGCGTTAGGCCCATCACCACGGAACCGATCAGCGCCACTTTGGAAGCAAAGCGGTAGCTTTCCTCCACCCGGCCGTACTGCTTGGCCCCCCAGTTAAAGCCCGCCACCGGCTGGAAGCCCTGGGAGAAGCCCAGAATGATGCTGAAGGGGAACATCATCACCTTGTTGCACACGCCTACCGCCGCCAGCACCGAGTCGGAAATGCTGCCCGCAATGGAATTGAGCAAAATGGCGGACACCACCGCCAGTCCCGAGCGGAACATAGACGAGGAGCCAACGGATACAATCTCCTTGAGGATTTCCGCGCTGCAATGGAAGTTCCGAATGGACAGATGCAGCAAGCTCCGCCGGGTCAGATAGGGGAAGATCAAGATGGCAAAGCTGACCCATTTGGAAATCGCCGTCGCCAGAGACGCTCCCGCCACCCCCATATTCAGGCCGAAAATAAAAATGGGATCCAGCACGCAGTTGAGAATTCCGCCAAAGCCCATGCCCACCATGCTTAAGGTGGCGCTGCCCTCGCTGCGCAGGCACTGGTTCATCACGAAGTTTGCCGCCATAAAGGGCGCCGCGTAGAGGACATAGGTGGCATAGTCAATGGAATAGCGCTCACAGGTAGGCGTGGCTCCCAGCAGACGCACCATGGGCGTCATAAACGTCGTGCCGAAGATCATCAGCAACGTGCCCAACCCCATGGCCAGGAAAAAAGCGGTAGATAAGACCTGGCTGGCCTTCTTCTCCTTGCCCTCGCCCAAAAGCCGGGCGATGTAGCTGTTGGCGCCCACCGCAAGCATGGAGCCGGCCATCATAATCAGCTGATCCAAAGAGGCGTTGACGCTCACCGCCGCCGTGGCGTTGGTGCCCAGGGAGCTGACGAAATAGGTATCCGCCAGGGAATAGATGGAATTGATCAGAAACGCCACAATGGTGGGAACTGCCATCTTGGGGATGACCCGGGATACGGGCTCCTCCAGCATCATCTGCTTGCGCTGCTGCTGGGACTGGGTATGTTTGCTCATGGCGCACGACCTTTCGTTTCTTTATGAATATAATATATCACAGCCATGACAAAAAAGGCAATACCTTCCCAAAATAAATGTAGCAAGCGACGAAACGCCGCCGGTTTTTCCCGGCGGCGTTTGGATTGTGTGTTACTGCTTTGCCATTTCCGCGCGGATGGTCTTGCGCACCTTGCCCAGCCGGAAGGCGACGACGGACATCACCATGCCCATGACCCAGCAGATCAGCAGGGAAACGGACAGCGCGTAAGGATGGCCATGGGGGTATTCGGCGCTTCTTGTAAAGTAGGCCAGCACATAGGCCACGGGAATCCGCAGCGCCACGGTGGCAATAATGGAAATCCACATGGGGGTAACGGTATCCCCCGCGCCCCGCATCACGCCGCCCAGCACCTGGGTGACGGACACCGCGATATAGCCCACCGCCATGATCCGCATCATCCGGCCCGCCAGATCGATCAGCGCGGTGGTATCGGTGAAGATGGCGAACAGATATTTATTGAGGAACAGCAGGATCACGGTAATCACCACGGCGAAGGCCTGAGCGATGGCGGAGCCTTGGCGGACGCCGGACTGCACCCGATCCCACTTGCCCGCGCCCACGTTCTGGCCGGTATACACCGACATGGCCTGGCCGAAGGAGAAGTTGGGCATCATGGCAAAGCCGTCCACCCGCATAATGATGACGTTGGCGGCGATAACCATCTCTCCCATGGAGTTGGTCAGCGACTGCACCACCATCATGGAACAGGCCATAATGGCCTGGGTGACGCCGGAGGGCACGCCGATCTGGATGATCCGGCCGGAGATGGCTTTGTCAAAGCGGATGGTGGAACGATTCAGATCAAAAATGTCGCTCATGCGCATGAGCTTGATGAAGCAGAACACCGCGGAGATGCCCTGGGCAATGACGGTAGCCAAGGCCACGCCGGGGACACCCATGCCAAAGCCCGCCACAAATACCAGATCCAGCGCCACGTTCAGTGCGGCGGCCAGCAGCAAAAAGCCCAAGGCGGAAACGCTGTCCCCCAGGCCCCGGAGGATGCCGGACAGCATGTTATAGAAGAAGAATCCGGCGCAACCCCAGAAGAAGATGTTCAGATACTCCGCGCACCAATCCAAAATGGAGACGGGCGTATCCAGCAGATTCAGCATCGGGCGGGTAATCATGGGGCCGAATACCATAATCACCACCGTGGCAATGAGGGTCAAGGTGATGCAATTGCCGATGTTCTTGGACAGCCCTTCCCGATCCCGGGCGCCGAAGCTCTGGGAGATGACGATGCCCGCGCCGGTGGCGATGCCCACAAACAGGGCCAGCAGCAGGTTCAGAATGGGGCTGGCGCTGCCCACGGCGGACAGGGCGTTGTCGCCTACGTAAATACCAACGATCACCGTATCGGCGGTGTTGTACAGCTGTTGGGCAATGTTGCCCAGCAGCATGGGAACGGAAAACTCCATTATGCGCTTCCAAGGGGAACCCAGGGTCATATCCTTCGCGGAAAAAAGGCTTTTTAGGCTCATAGCGCTACACTCCTTCTTTTCATATCTTTTTCCATTTTACCCTATGTTTTTTCAAAAAGCAACCACCCCAAAAAGAACAGGCAGTTTCCACAAAGAGTTTCCTTCTTTCCTGGGCAAAGTGCCAAATTGACACCAAAAACCGAAAGGTGATAAAATATTTTCTACGAAAAGGCAGGGAGGCTTTCTATGCACTTTGTAAAAGCCAAGGGCATTCTCTCCCCGGACAACGGCATGAATCTATACCGGGGCTGCCTGCACGGATGCATCTATTGCGATTCCCGAAGCCTGTGTTATCAGATGACGCACGCCTTTGAGGATATCGAGGTAAAGGAAAACGCTCTGGAGCTGCTGGAGCAAGCCCTAAAGCAAAAACGAAAGCGCTGCATGATCGGCACCGGAGCCATGACGGATCCCTATCTCCCCATCGAAGAAAAGCTGCGCATGACCCGGGGCGCATTGGAATTGATCGACAAGTACAGCTTTGGGGCAACCGTTCTGACCAAATCCACCTTGGTTCTGCGAGATCTGGATCTGCTGGCCCGGATCAACCGCCATACCAAGGCCGTGGTGCAAATGACCTTGACCACCCTGGACGACGAGCTGTGCCGTCTCATCGAGCCGAAGGTATCCGTCACCTCCCAGCGGCTCCGGGCCTTGAAGTCCTTCCGGGACGCTGGCGTCCCCACCGTGGTGTGGCTGTGTCCCATCCTCCCCTTTCTCAATGATACCCCGGAGAACATTGCGCTCATTCTGGCAAGCTGCGCAGATGCGGGGGTCAAAGGGGTTCTGTGCTTCAACATGGGGCTGACCCTGCGGGAGGGAAACCGGGAATACTTCTACGCCCAGCTGGACAGGCTGTTCCCTGGTCTGAAGGAACGGTATATCCGCACCTACGGAAACCAATATGTGATCAACAGCCCCAGAAACGAGGAATTGATGCGCCTATTTCACGAAACCTGCGAAAAAGCCGGAATGCTCCATCATGTGGAGGAGATCTTTCCCTACCTGCACACCTTTGAAGAAGCACAGCCCGCTTTGCAGCTCAGTCTTTTTGATATTCCATAACCGCACCCATCTCCGTAATACAACATTGACAATTGCGTTGAAATAGATTATAGTATATTTGGTTGATTTGCGTAAAAAACTGAAATTTCATAAAGGATAAGGTGATTCACATGTACATGGATGATTATCAGCGCTGGCTGAAAACAAACCTGGAGGATCCTGCTTTGACGGCGGAATTGCAGTCCATTCAGGGCCAGGACGAGGAAATCAAGGATCGGTTCGCCGTGGCGCTGAAGTTCGGCACCGCCGGTCTGCGGGGTGTGCTGGGCGCGGGCAGCAACCGGATGAACATTTACGTCGTCCGTCAGGCCACCCAGGGCCTGGCCAACTGGGTCAAGACCCAGGGCGGCAATC
>CAMEWZ010000092.1 GCA_945946745.1 uncultured Clostridia bacterium
TTTTTCACTTGGTTTTTGAAAAGGGAGATTGCCAATATTTACTTGACACATACTTCGACAGAGGGGAGCGGAATTCGCCCTTGCATTTTGACAGAAAATGTGCGACAATAGCCAAAACAAACCAGAACATGACGGAGTGTTTTATGGATAAAACCCAGCTTTTACAGCGCATTTTTGGCTACAGTCAGTTCCGCCCCGGCCAGGAGACGCTAATCGACGGCGTCCTGTCTGACCGGGATGTGTTTGGGATCATGCCCACCGGCGGCGGAAAAAGCATGTGCTACCAGATCCCGGCATTGCTTTTGCCGGGGGTCACCCTGGTGATCTCCCCGCTGATTTCGCTGATGCGGGATCAAGTTATGGCCTTGAAGGCAGCGGGCGTGCCCGCCGCCTATCTCAACAGTACCTTATCCTACCAGCAGCTTCAAGCGGTTTACCGCAACCTGTTGGCAGGAAAGTATAAAATTGTCTACATCGCCCCCGAACGTTTGGATACGCCATCCTTTCTGTCCGCCGTGGAAAAGCTGAACGTCTCTTTCCTGGCGGTGGACGAGGCCCACTGCATCTCCCAATGGGGCCAGGATTTTCGGCCCAGCTATCTGCGGATCGTCCAGTTTATCCAGACACTGCCCAAAAGGCCGGTGATTGGCGCGTATACCGCCACCGCGACCCAGCAGGTTCGGGAGGATGTGGAGCGGATTCTGGGACTGCGCAGTCCCATCCGTGCCATCACCGGTTTTGACCGACCGAACCTGTATTTCGAGGTGCGCCGTCCGGAGCTGAAGGATCGGGAGTTGCAGCGGCTGCTGTCGGAACGCCAGGGCAAGAGCGGCATCATCTACTGTGCCACCCGAAAAAAGGTGGAGCAGGTCTGTGAACGCCTCCGGGATCTGGGCTTTTCCGCGACCCGGTATCACGCGGGACTGGAGGAATCCGAGCGCACCGCCAACCAGGAGGATTTCCTCTACGACCGGAAAACCATCATGGTGGCCACCAACGCCTTCGGCATGGGCATCGACAAATCCAACGTCAGCTTTGTCATCCACTACAACATGCCAAAGAGTATGGAAAGCTATTACCAGGAGGCGGGCCGGGCGGGGCGGGACGGCTCCGAGGCGGATTGCATTTTGCTTTACAGCAATGCGGATGTGCAGACTGCCCGCTTTATGATTAACAGCGATTCCGAAAACGAGGAAATGGATCCAACCCAGAAGGAAATCGTCCGCAAGCAGGATCTGAAGCGGCTGGAGGCCATGGTAGGCTACTGCAAAACCAATGTCTGCCTGCGGGGATATATCCTGGAATATTTCGGGCAAAAGCACAGGGATTTTTGCGGCAATTGCGGCAATTGCCGGGATGCTTATGAGGAAGTGGACATTACCCGGGAGGCACAGATGATCCTGTCCTGCGTCAAGCGCATCCACGACAAGCTGGGCTACTGGGTAGGCGTCAATCTGGTGGGGCAAACCCTCCGGGGCAGCCGGGACAAGCGGGTTCTGGAGCTGGGGCTGGATGGCTTAAGCACCTACGGCCTTCTGAAGGATCGCACCCGGAGCCAGATCCATGGCATGATCGACCACCTGGAAGCGGAAGGCTATCTGCAAACCGAGCAGGAATATCAGACCATTTTTCTGACACCCCAGGCCTCCCAGGTACTCTTTCAAGGGAAAAAGGTATTGCAGAAGATCGCGGTAGAGCCGGAAAAGCCCACGCAAAGCGCTGCCGGGAGCAAGCTATCGGGGGAAGACGCCGCATTGTTCGAAACGCTGAAGGAGCTTCGGATGAAGCTTGCCAGAGAGGCCGGGGTTCCCGCCTTTGTCATCTTCTCCAACGCCACACTTTCCGATATGGCCAAGAAAAAACCGAAAACCCTGTCCCAGTTTAAAAAGGTCTCCGGTGTCGGCGAGATCAAAGCCGCCTGGTATGGCGAGGCCTTCCTGGAGCGGATTCGGGAATATTTGGACGATGAAAAAGAGGGCTGAGTCAGCCCTCTTTTTTCTCCTCGTAGCTGAGGATTTCCTTCGCAATATAAATAGGGCGATTTTTCCCCTGTTCAAAGGTTCTGCCCACATACTCGCCGATGATGCCGATGCAGAACAGCTGCACGGAACCGAAAAACAGAATCAGCACAATGATGGTGGCATAGCCGGGGACATCAATGCCGCGAATCAGCTTTTCCAGCAGCACAACGATCAGATACAGAACCGCGCCGATTCCGGAAATGGTTCCCAGCACCGTAGCCAGCCGCAGGGGAGCCGTGGAATAGCCGATGATGCCTTCCACCGCGTACTCCAGAAGCTTCCAGAAATTCCATTTCGTGGTGCCTGCCGCCCGCTCGCAGGCGGTATAGGGAATGAAGCAGGTATTGTAGCCGACCCAGGCGAAAATGCCCTTGGAAAAGCGATGGTATTCGGGCAATTCCAGAATGCTGTCCCGAACGCTGCGCCGGAAGGTGCGGAAATCGCTGGCATCGGGCTGCAAGGTCACATCCGACAGCTTGTTGATGATGGCATAGAAGCTTTTCTTGAAGAAGGAAAGAACCTTGCCCTCCCGGCGGCGATCCTGGTAGGCGGCCACCACATCGTATTCCGGCTGTTCGTCCAGAATCTTCACCATATCCCGCACGATCTCCGGCCGCTGCTGCAAATCCGCGTCAATCAGAGAGATGTACTCCCCGGAGGCATGCTGAAGCCCTGCGTACAGTCCGGCCTCCTTGCCAAAATTCCGGGAGAAGGAGATCACCTTCACCGGACATTTTTGGGCGGCGTGGATTTTTTTCAGATTGTGCCACGTCGCGTCCTTACTGCCATCATTGATAAACACAATTTCGTAATCATACCCGCATCCCGCGAAGGCGGCCATCACAGCCTCCTGGAAGGGGCCGACATTTTCGGCCTCATTGTAACAGGGAACAACCAGGGACAACTTCAAGAGAACCAACTCACTTATCCAGATTTTCTCTATTATAGAAAAGAAAACCCACGGCGTCAAGGGGCGAATCCGGTTTCCCGGTGAAAATACCCGCATAGCGCCCGCTTTGTCCACATAGGGTAGGGAAAGGGGGTGTCGGCATTGGAGGAAACCTATGGCGTCTACTTTGGAAACCAGCTCGCCGGCAAGGTGCAGGTACAGCGGCAAGGGCTTTACTACCGGTTTCATTGCCGCTGTCAGCTGACGGGCCAGGTGGTATGCAGGCTTTATGTCCATTGCGGCGAAAACCGGGAAAGCCTGGGGGTCGTTGTTCCTATGGACGATGGTTTCGGACTGGATACCCAGCTGCCGGTGAAGCGGGTAGGGGAGGGAACGCTGGAATTCTTCCTGTCGCCCAAGCATGATCCGCCCCGGGAAACCTTTGTTCCCATCTACCCGGAGGAACCCTTCGCCTATCTGTCCCGGTTGAAGGAAGGCTTTCTGGCCCATCAAAACGGGCAGACAGGCGTTGTCTTTCGGGAGCCTTGAACCCATTCTGGGAGAAAAGAAACACTTGCATATTGGGATGTTTTTCGGTAGAATAGAACCAGTTGCCGGGCCGGGAGGGAATCAAACAGGCGAACAGCGGCGCTGTCCGCCTGTTTTCTGTGCTTGATCGGATAGGATGGATTGGTTCCGGCTGGCATTTGGGAGGAAAAAATGGAACTGTCAGACTTTTTTCGGGAAAATCCCCAGGCGGCCATTGCCTTTTCCGGGGGCGTGGACTCGGCATACCTGCTTTGGGCCGGGGTGCGATACGCCAGGCGGGTGAAGGCCTACTATGTAAAAACCGCGTTTCAACCCCAGTTTGAGCTGGAGGACGCGCTGAACTTGGCGCGGCAGCTGGGCGCGGAGTTGGAAGTGATTTCCATGGATGTGCTGGGCTGCGACACGGTGACGGCCAATCCAGCCAACCGGTGCTACTATTGCAAGCAGCAGATATTCGGCGAAATCTTGCAGGCAGCGGAAAAAGACGGCTTTTCTCTGGTGCTGGACGGTACAAACGCCTCTGACGACGCCACCGACCGGCCGGGAATGCGGGCGCTGGCGGAGCTTCGGGTTCGTTCGCCCCTGCGGGAATGCGGCTTGACGAAATCGCAAATCCGGGAGGAATCCCGGAAAGCAGGGCTGTTTACCTGGGACAAGCCCGCCTATGCCTGCCTTGCCACCCGGATTCCCACCGGGGAGACCATCACCGCGGAAAAGCTGAAAAAAACCGAGTGGGCGGAAAGCTTTTTGGCCAGCCTGGGCTTTCGGGATTTCCGGGTACGGCTTGCAGGGGAAACCGCCAAATTACAGCTGCGGGAGGCGGATCTGCCGCTGCTGAGTCAAAATCGGGAAACCATTGTCCAGGAATTGAAGCGCCGCTACCAGGGCGTGGTATTGGATTTGGAGGTGCGCCATGGAATCTGATGTAAAAAAGCTGCTGGAAGGGGTCAGGGACGGCAGCGTCAGCATAGATGACGCCCTGCTTCAACTGAAGCTGTCACCTTTCGAGGACATCGGCTACGCCAAGGTGGATCTGCACCGGAAAATCCGCCAGGGGGCGGCAGAGGTGATCTATGGCGCGGGAAAAACCCCGGAGCAGATCGCGGGGATCGCAGCTGCCATGATTGCCCACGGTCAAAACCGGATTCTGATTACCCGTATGTCTCCGGAGGCCGCGGCATATGTGGAACAGACAGTGGAATTGGACTATCGGCCCCTTTCCCGGGTGGGCATCGTAGGCGGTTTTCCCGAAGCCGATGGCATCGGCAAGGTGGTCATCGCCACCGGCGGCACCAGCGACATGGCTGTTGCAGAGGAAGCGGCCTTAACGGCAGAGGTGCTGGGCAGCGAGGTGGTGCGGCTGTATGATGTGGGCGTTTCCGGTGTCCACCGGCTGCTGTCCCATATGGAGCTGATTATGGATGCCAGCGTCATCATTGCCATCGCCGGAATGGAGGGGGCGCTGGCCAGCGTGGTAGGGGGCCTTGCGGACTGCCCGGTGATCGCCGTGCCCACCAGCGTGGGCTATGGGGCGTCCTTTGGCGGGGTTTCCGCCCTGCTGAGCATGCTCAATTCCTGCGCCAGCGGCGTCAGTGTGGTGAACATTGACAACGGCTTTGGGGCCGGATACCTGGCCAATCGGATCAACCATATGGAGGTAAAAAAATGAAACTGCTGTATCTCGACTGCGGCATGGGCGCCGCCGGGGATATGCTGGCGGCGGCGCTGCTGGAGCTTCTGCCGGACAAAGCGGGCTTTCTGGAAAAGCTGAACCGAATGGGCCTTCCCGGCGTGACGGTTTCCGCCGAACGGGCCATGAAGTGCGGCATTACCGGTACCCATTTTCGGGTAGATATCATGGGGGTGGAGGAGGACGAGCATCTCCACGACCACGGCCATACCCACAGTGGCATGGAGGAAATTGCGCATATCATCGGCCATCTGGCCATTCCCACCATGGTCAAGCTGGACGTGCTGGCGGTGTACCGGCTGATTGCGGAGGCGGAGAGCCAGGTGCACGGGGTTCCCGTGACCCAGATTCACTTCCATGAGGTGGGAACCCTGGACGCCGTGGCAGACATCACCGCGGTTTGCCTGGCCTTGCACGAGCTGGAGGCGGATGAAATCGTGGCAAGCCCCGTCCATGTGGGCAGCGGCAGCGTCCGCTGCGCCCACGGCATCCTGCCGGTACCGGCGCCTGCCACGGCGAATCTGCTGCGGGACATTCCCACCTATGGCGGCAGCGTGGCAGGGGAGTTGTGTACGCCCACCGGCGCGGCGCTGCTGAAGCATTTCGTGACCAAATTCGGCCCCCAGCCGGTGATGCGCACCCAGGCCATGGGCTATGGTATGGGCAAGAAGGATTTTGACCGGGCCAACTGCGTCCGGGCGATGCTGGGGCAGACGGAGGATACCGGCGACCGGATTTTAGAGCTGAGTTGCAACGTGGACGATATGACCGGGGAGGCCATCGGCTTCGCCCTGGAGCGGCTGCTGGAGGCCGGTGCCCTGGACGCCTTCACCACCCCCATTGGCATGAAAAAATCCCGGCCGGGCACCTTAATCACAGTGCTGTGCCAGGAAAAAGACAAGGAAACCATGGTGCGGGAGCTGTTCCGGCATACCACCACCCTGGGCATCCGAGAGCACCTGTGCGACCGGTACACCCTAAGCCGCCGAACAGAGACCGTGAATACCCCCTACGGCCCCATCCGGAAGAAGGTCAGCACCGGCTATGGCGTCCGCCGGGAAAAATACGAATATGACGACCTGGCCGCCGCCGCGAAGGCGGAGGGCGTCAGCCTGGCGGAGATGGAATGGGATGTAAAAGGTATAGAGCTTTAA
>CAMEWZ010000093.1 GCA_945946745.1 uncultured Clostridia bacterium
ATGGACTGGGAGGAGCCCAGCATCCGCAGCTCAAACTTGTTGCCGGTGAAGGCCAGGGGGCTGGTGCGGTTGCGGTCGGTGGTGTCCCTGGGAATGGCGGGCAGGACATCCACGCCGATGCGGAGCATACTTTTCTCCGGCTCGGTGTAGTTGGTGCCGTGGATGATGGAGTCGATGATGGCGGTAAGCTCGTCGCCCAGGTAGATGGAGACAATGGCGGGCGGGGCCTCGCTGGCGCCCAGACGGTGATCGTTGCCCGCAGTGGCCACGGTACACCGGAGGAAATCCTGGTATTCGTCCACACCGGCGATAAACGCCGCCAGGAACACCAGGAACCGGGCGTTCTGGCTGGGAGTCTTGCCGGGACTGAACAGATTTTTACCGGTGTCCGTGGACAGTGACCAGTTGTTGTGCTTGCCGGAACCGTTGACCCCGGCAAAGGGCTTCTCGTGGAGCAGGCACACCAGGTTGTGCTTGGCGGCGCACTTTTTCATGATCTCCATAATCAGCTGGTTGTCATCACAGGCGGTATTGGCGTCGGTATAGATGGGGGCCAGCTCGTGCTGGCAGGGAGCGCCCTCGTTGTGCTTGGTTTTGCTGAGGATTCCCAGACGCCAAAGCTGCTCGTCCAGATCCTTCATGAAAGAGGATACCCGGGTGCGGATGGTGCCGAAGTAGTGGTCGTCCAACTCCTGTCCCTTGGGGGGCTGGGCGCCGAACAGGGTGCGGCCGGTTAAACGCAGATCCTCCCGCTGGGCGTACAGGTCTTTCGGCAGCAGGAAATATTCCTGCTCCGCTCCCACCGAGGCGGTGACCCGCTGGGTCTCGTGATCTCCGAACAGCCGCAGGATCCGCACGGCCTCCCGGCTGACCTCGTCCATGGAGCGCAGCAGGGGCGTCTTTTTGTCCAGAGATTCTCCTGTGTAGGAGAAAAAGCAGGTGGGGATATATAGGCTGCCATCCTTGACAAAGGCGCAGGAGGTGGGATCCCAGGCAGTGTAGCCCCGGGCCTCGAAGGTAGCCCGCAGGCCGCCGGAGGGGAAGGAGCTGGCGTCCGGCTCGCCCCGTACCAGTTCCTTGCCGGAAAATTCCATGATGACCCGCCCGTCCCCGGTGGGGGTGATGAAGGAGTCGTGCTTCTCGGCGGTGATGCCCGTCATGGGCTGGAACCAGTGGGTGTAGTGGGTGGCCCCCTTTTGGGTGGCCCAAAGCTTCATCGCCTCGGCGATTTCGTTGGCTACCTCCAGCGTCAGCTGGGAGCCGGTGGTGACACAGTGCTTCCAGGCCAGGTACACATCCGAGGGAAGACGCTGCTTCATGGTTGCTTCATTGAATACATCGCTGCCAAAAATTTCGGGGACATTCAGAATATCGCTCATCGCGGCACGTCCTTTCCGGATAGGAGGATCGGTAAGAGGCAGAATTTTGACCAGAAACTCTGTTTTTTCCCCATACGAATACCATTATCCATAAAAATTCTAGTCAACTTTTCACAAAAAAGCAAGGCGTGATTGTGCAGTAAAAACAATTGCCTTTTTCATTTGGCTTTGTGCAAGTCTCCAATTTCTTGATTTTAAAGCTCGAAAATGAATTTTTTGACAATATGATATTGCATTTTTTGTTTGCAAGGCATATAATAAGCCAAGTAATTCAAGGAAATCCCCGAAAGGATGATGGATGTGACCCCCTATTCTTGCATGAGTAAGGAAGAACTGGAACAGGAATACCAGCGTGTCCTGGCTGATTTTGAAGGCTGTAAGGCCCAAGGCTTGAATTTGAATATGGCCCGAGGCAAGCCTGCCAAAGCCCAGCTGGATCTGGTCAGCGGCATTCTCGGCGAAGTACAGTCTGCCGAGGACTGCTTGGATGATGGCATCGACACCCGCAACTACGGCGAATTGGCGGGCCTGCCCAGCGCCCGGGCTTACTGGGCAGATGTGCTGGAATGCCAGCCGGAGCAGGTTTTTGTCGGCGGTGTGGCGTCTTTGAATCTGATGTTTGATCTGGTGTCCCGGGCCTATAGCCATGGCCTGCTGGACAGCCCCCGGCCCTGGTGCCAGGAGGAGAAGGTGAAATTCCTGTGCCCCGCTCCCGGCTATGACCGCCATTTCCGGATCGGTGAGTTCTTCGGTGCGGAGCTGATCCCCGTCCCCATGACCCCGGAAGGCCCGGACATGGATGTGGTGGAGGAATATGTGAAGGATCCCCAGGTGAAGCTGATCTGGACGGTGCCCAAGTATTCCAACCCAGACGGCATCATTTTCTCGGAGGAGACCATCCGCCGGTTTGCCAATCTGAAGCCCGCAGCCCCGGACTTTGCCCTGGTCTGGGACAACGCCTACTGTGTCCATGAGTTTAAGGGAGAATATGTGCCCTTCCCGGATATCCTTTCCCTGTGTGCCCAGGCAGGGCGGCCCAATATGGTTTACGAATTTGCCTCTACCTCCAAGATCACCTTTGCCGGCGGCGGCATCAGCTGTATGGCGGCAAGCGTGGATAATATCCGGTATTTCACCAGGCTGTACGGCGTGCAGATGATTTCCAACGACAAGATCAACCAGCTGCGCCATGTCCGGTTCCTGAAGGACAAGGCCCACACTCTGGAAATCATGAAGGGGCACGCCGCCATCATGGCGCCCAAATTCCAGGTGGTTTCCGATTACCTCAACCGGGAGATTGCCCCGCTGGGCTTCGCCCATTGGAACGATCCCAAGGGCGGCTATTTTGTCAGCCTGTTTGCCATGCCAGGCACCGCCAAGCGGGTGTGGGCTCTGTGCAAAGAAGCGGGTGTGACCATGACCGAAGCCGGTGCCACCTACCCGTACCAGAATGACCCGGAGGATGCCAACCTGCGCATCGCCCCCAGTCTGCCCCCGGTGGCAGAGCTGGAACAGGCCATGGAGGTGCTGTGTACCTGCCTAAAGCTGGCGGCGCTGGAAAAGCTGCTGGAAAAATAAAGAGGACACTTGCCCGGCACGACGGAAGTTGTGCCGGGTTTTTGACGCAAAAAACGGGAAGAATTTACAATTTGTCTATCCCTTATCCGAAATCTGTGATAAGATAATTGCATAACAGACTTAGGAGGTACGTTTCCGTGAGAGAAATCGTGAACTTTAACCGCAAGTGGGCCTTTGCCAAGGGCGTTGCGGAACCCCCGGCAGAGGTGCCGAAGCTGTGGAATTTTGTGAACCTGCCCCATACCTGGAACGGCATCGATGGCCAGGACGGCGGCGGCGACTACTACCGCGGTCCGGCTTGCTATGTCAAAGCCTTCCAAAAGACCGATCTGCCCCAGGCGGAATGCTACTATCTGGAGATCAATGGCGCCAATTCCTCCGCGGATGTGTACCTGAACGGAAAGCATCTGCGCCATCATGACGGCGGCTATTCCACCTGGCGGGTGGACGTGACAGAGCACGTAGAGCAGGAGAACCTGCTGGCCATCGCGGTGGACAACGCGCCCAACGACCATGTCTATCCCCAGATGGCGGACTTTACCTTCTACGGCGGCCTTTACCGGAATGTGAATCTAATTTGCGTGCCAAAGTCCCACTTTGACTTGGCGTATTATGGCGGCCCCGGCATCAAGGTCACGCCCACGGTGGAGGACACGGATGCCAAGGTGGAGGTGGAGGTTTTCCTCAAAAACCGCAAGCCTGGTCAGACCGTCCGCTACAGCCTGCATAATGCCGAGGGCACCGTCATCGGTACCTACGAGGGTGGCAGAAACGCCAATTTCCGGATCAAAAACGCCCACCTGTGGCAGGGGCGGAAGGATCCCTACCTGTACACCTGCAAGGCGGAGCTGCTGGAAAACGGCCAGGTGCTGGACAGCGTTTCCACCCGGTTCGGCTGCCGCAGCTACCGAATTGACCCGGAGCGGGGCTTCATCCTCAATGGCGTGGAATACCCCCTGCGGGGCGTCAGCCGCCACCAGGATCGGTGGGAGATCGGCAATGCCTTGCTTCCCGAGCATCACCGGGAGGATATGGATTTGATCTGCGAGGTGGGCGCCACCACCATCCGGCTGGCCCATTACCAGAATGACCAGTATTTCTACGACCTGTGCGATGAACGGGGCATGGTGGTCTGGGCGGAGATTCCGTATATTTCCAGCCATATGCCCGGCGGTCGGGAGAACACCATCTCCCAAATGACGGAGCTGGTGATCCAGAATTACAACCACCCCTCCATCGTGGTCTGGGGATTGTCCAATGAGATCACCATGAAGGGCGCCTCCGATCCGGATCTGCTGGAAAACCACCGTATTCTCAACGACCTGTGCCACAAGCTGGATCCCACCCGGCTGACCACCCTGGCGGCGCTGAGCACCTGCTCTATGGACGAGGAATACATCCACATCCCCGATGTGGTGTCCTATAACCATTATTTCGGCTGGTACGGCGGCGAGACGGATATGAACGGCCCCTGGTTCGACAAGTTCCATGCCAAGTATCCCAATACTCCCATCGGCTGCTCCGAGTATGGCGCAGAGGCGCTGAACTGGCACACCTCCGATCCCCAGCAGGGCGACTATACCGAGGAGTACCAGGCTCACTATCATGAGGAGCTGATCCGGCAGTTCTATACCCGTCCCTATATCTGGGCTACCCATGTGTGGAATATGTTCGACTTTGGCTGTGACGCCCGGGCTGAGGGCGGCGAGAACGGCCAGAACCACAAGGGCCTGGTGACCATCGACCGCAAGTACAAGAAGGACGCCTTCTACGCTTACAAGGCCTGGCTCAGCGACGAGCCCTTCGTCCACCTGTGCGGCAAGCGGTATGTAGACCGGGTGGAGGATGTGACCAAGATCACCGTCTACTCCAACCAGCCCGCTGTGGAGCTGTTTGCCAACGGTGTATCCCTGGGGGTCAAGGAAGCGGCGGATCATTTCTTCTACTTTGACGTTCCCAACCAGGGCGAGACAAAGCTGCTGGCTGTGGCAGGGGAGTGCCGGGACGAGAGTCTGATCCGCAAGGTGGAGAAATTCAACGAAGCCTACCGCTTGAAGGAGAGCGGCGCGGTGCTGAACTGGTTTGATATCACCCAGGTGGAGGGGTATCTATCCTTGAATTCCAAGTTCGGCGATATCATGGCCACCCTCCAGGGCAAGATGCTGCTGATGTCCCTGCTGACCAAGAAGATGCCCAAGGGTGGAAACGGCGGCCCGGGAATGGATCTATCCAACCTGGGCAGCATGATGGATATGCTCAACGGCTTCACCCTGCTCCGCTTGACCGGCATGATGGGTACCATGAACGTCCATTTCACCAAGGAAGAACTGCTGGACATCAACGCCAAGCTGAACAAGATCAAAGCCCCGAAGAAATAACAAAAAGCACCAGAAATCCGGCGGATTTCTGGTGCTTTTTCCATTCTTATGCTTTTTCTTCAACCTTTTTTGTGGTTTTCTTTCGGGTAGAGGGCTTCTTTTCGGCAGTCTTTGGCTCCTTGGAGGCCTTCTTGGAGGAAGCCCGGGCGGGCTTTTTTTCCTCGGCGGCGGGTGCTTCCGTTACCGCAGCGGAGGCCTCGGCGGCTTTTGCCGTCCGCTTTCGGGTGGTCTTGGGCTTTTCTTCCGCGGGAGCCTGGGGATTCTTCTTGGGGCGGCCGGGCTTTTTCTTGGGGGCAGCCTCTTTTTCCACATCCTCCGGCAGGATCACCCGCTCCTTCAGCACAACGGCGGTGCGGGCGGGGAGGTACAGCTCCACATAGTGCTTGCCGTCAAAGAGCTTGGTGGGGTAGGTGATGTGCTGGATCTGGTTCCAGCCGCCGTACTTCTCGTCATCGGTGGACAGGGCTACGGTATACTCGCCGGGGTGGGGTACGGGTACCAGCACGTTGGTTAGGGACATGCTGGGATGGAAGTTAAAGGCGAACAGCAGTCCATGGCGGTAGAATACCAGCGTCTTTTCCGGCCGCTTGCTCAGCAGCAGGTCGCCCATACGCTGATCGAAAATCCGGTTTTCCTTGGTCAGAGCCACCATATCCTGGTCGAAGTCTCCCAGCCACTGATACTTGAGGAACCCATTGTCCTTTAGGCTCCACTGGCGGCGGCAATAATGGAAGCTCCAGCCGTTGCCCTCCCGGGGGAAGTCGATCCATTCGGGATGGCCGAATTCGTTGCCCATGAAGTTCAGGTAGCCCTCGCCGCCACCGGCCAGGGTGAACAGGCGGATCATCTTATGCAGGGCGATGGCCCGGTCGATCCGGGGATTGTGGCAGGCCTTGTCCATGTCGG
>CAMEWZ010000094.1 GCA_945946745.1 uncultured Clostridia bacterium
AGCATCGGTTCGATACGCTCTGTGCGGAATATGAACGGGAGCAGGCTGAGCTGGAAACCATGATTGCTGCGGAGCAGAGTGCGCTGGAAGCGTTCCGCACGGATACCGACCGGGCTGACCAGTTTCTTGCTCTGGCAAAGAAGTACACCGACTTTACGGAGCTGACCACCCCTATGATTTTTGAGTTTGTGGATAAGATTCTGGTTCACGCCCCCGAAAAGATCGACGGGGAGAGAACCATGGAGATCGATATCTACTTAAAATTCATCGGCAAGTTCGATATCCCCATGCCGGAGCCGACCCCGGAGGAACTGGCGGAGATGGAAGCCCAGCGCAAAAAGAGGGCTGCCAACCGGGAGAAATACTACCGGAAAAAGGAGCGGCAGAAACTGCTGGCACAGCAGCAGGCGCAGTCAGATGCCGGGACGAAGGCACCCCCGGAAGAACAAACAGCATAACATCACCCAAGGGCGGTTTGCAGAAATTGCAGACCGCCCTTTTTTCAATCACATTTTTTCAGGAGGTACATTTTCATGACAGATAAGGAACGGATGGATAGGATACGCGCACGAAAGAGCACCCCTGTTCCCTTAGTAATTATACTAAGGGCGCACTTCTATACGGGGTAATCCCCGTATGTGCGTCCTGCGGAGCGAACATCCCAGGCACCTGAATGTCCGGGCTGTCTTGCGTCACTGCGTTCCGAACAAGGGGCTGCGCTCCCTTGCGCCGCTATGCGGCTATCCTTGCAGACCGACAGTAAATTCTGGTGGTCATTTTTTATCCAAATCTTTAGGAGGGCATTCAAAAATGTTAAAGCAAAAATCCCTAGCCCAACTGGAAGCGGAGAGAGCTGCCTGTGAACGGCAGCTCGTTCAGCTTCAACACAAAGCCCAACAGTACGAAAACCGGATTGCCTACTGCGAGAAAGGCGAACGGCGAAAGCGCACCCACCGGCTCATCACCCGTGGTGCCGCTGTGGAAAGCGTCGCTCCCGCTGTGAAAGATCTGACGGAGGTGGAGTTCTACGCTTTCGCAGAATCCGTCTTTGCTCTGCCGGAGGTTCAGGCTTTGCTTTCGGAAGCAATCCACACGCATGACCAAGGGAGGGCCTGACCATCGCACTGTTTCATTTTCATGTCACCCAAATCAAGCGCAGCGCCGGGCAGTCCGCCGTTGCCGCAGCCGCCTACCGTTCCGGCGAAAAGCTCCACAGTGAATACTACGGCGAGGACAGCGACTACACCCGCAAGGGCGGTGTGATCTGTTCGGAAATCCTGCTGCCCGCCCACGCCCCGCCGGAGTACGCAGACCGGGAAACCCTTTGGAACGCCGTGGAAAAAGTGGAGCGGGGAAAGAAAGCCCAGCTTGCATACAGCTTTGACATTGCCTTGCAGAACGAGTTCTCCATGGAGGAGAACATCGCACTTGCAAGGCAGTTTTTGTTGGAGCAGTTTGTGAGCCGGGGCATGATCGTGGACTTCGCTGTACATTCCCCGGATAAGGAGGACGGCGGCATTTCCAATCCCCACTTCCATGTGATGTGCCCCATCCGCCCCATGGAGCCGAACGGCAAATGGGGCAACAAGCAGCGGCGGGAATATGTGCTGGACGAAAACGGAGAGCGCATCCCGGATGGAAGCGGCGACTATGTTTTCAACGCTGTTCCCACCACCGATTGGGGCAGTCCCGACACGCTGGAGCGCTGGCGGCAGGCGTGGGCGGAACTGTGCAACGCCAAGTTTGCGGAAAAAGAGCTGCCTAGCCGCATCGACCACCGCAGCTATGAGCGGCAGGGTGTTGATCTCTTGCCAACCGTCCATGAAGGCCCCACCGTTCGAGCAATGGAGCGCAAGGGCATCTCCACCGAGAAGGGCGAGTTCAACCGCTGGGTGAAAGCAACCAACGCAGCCATTCGGGACATCCGAAAGAAGATTGCCGCTCTTGTTGAGTGGCTGAAAGAGGTAAAGGACGAACTGTCCAAGCCCCAAACCCCGGATTTGATTTCTCTGCTGCAAGCCTATTATGACCGTCGCAACGCCGGAGCATATTCCCAGAAAGCCCGAATCAACAATCTGACAGAAATGAATGCTCTGTTTAACTACCTCATGGAAAACGGGATTCACGATCTGGACACGCTGGAAAATCGTGTGGATGCTCTCCGGGAATCTTCCGATTTTTTGAAAACAAAAATGGACATCCAGACTGCCCACATGAAAGAAATCCGCAAGCTGCCGCAGTATCTGAGCACCTATCGTGAGTTAAAGCCCGTGTACGATGGTTTGCAGAAAATCAAGTTCACCCGTTCCAAGGAAAAATACAAAGCGGAACACGCCGCTGAGCTGAAGCAGTTCTACGAAGCCCGCCGCAAACTATCCGCAGAATTCCCGGACGGCAAGTTAGACCGCCATAAGTTGGATGCAGAGTACGCCAGATTGGAACAGGAGCATGAAGAAACCTATGCCCAGTTCAAATCCATTCGTGCGGATTCTCAGCAGCTTTGGAAAATCAAATCCTATGTGGAGTCCGCCCGCAAGAATCAGGAACAGGCACAGCAGCAAAATCACCGAAAACAGGAACAGGAAATCTGATTCCTTCATTCTGTCAAAAAATGGGCAGCATCTGTAGTCGTTTGCAGATGCTGCCCATATTTTTATTTCATCAGTCTTGTAAAACAACACCGATGGCGGTATGATATAGTTTACAAAAAGGATAGCTTAACCAGTCGCTTTCTGACGAGTACTTTGGTTGATACGCCGAAAAATGCCATTGAAGGACACTGGGATAAAATTATCCTTGACAAATCGCGTGCCATCCCGCAGGATAGCGTGGGAATCCGTTCTCCTTGAAAAATGCCAGAAATAGGAACATTGCAAGGGGAATACGGATTGCGAACCAGTGACTTCGGTCACTGGTTCGCAATGACAGTTCTTTTATTTGTGCACTTTTACTTTAATGAGACAGTCCCTTTCTCGACAATCTGAAGCGGGGAGCGCGTTTTCTACGCGCTCGCCGCTGGTTCCAGGATTCGATTACTTGCAAAATACCATATCCCGGGTAATGTCGGACAGGTGCTTCGCGCCGCACATGGCCATGGTATCGCTCAGCTCCGCACCGATTTTCTCGATGAAAAGCTTCACGCCTTCCTCCGCGCCGCCGTAGACCGCGGGGACGAAGGGGCGGCAGATAATCGCCGCGTCCGCGCCCAGGGCCAGCGCCTTGAACACATCCACGCCGCTGCGGATGCCGCCATCCACCAGCACCTTCACGCCGCTGCCCTTCAGAGCCTGGGCAATGTCGCTCAGAACCTCGGCGGTAGCGGGGCACTGATCCAGAACACGGCCGCCGTGATTGCTGACCACAATGGCGCTGGCACCGGCCTGCTGGGCCTTCAGCGCACCCCGGACGGTCATCACACCCTTGACGATAAAGGGAACACCGGCAAGCTCCGCGATCTGATGTAGCTCTTCCACGGTTTTGCTGCCAGCGGGGGGATTCATGTTCTTCAAGAAGGGCAGGCCCGCCGCGTCAATGTCCATGGCGATGGCGAAGCAGCCGGATTCCCGGCAATAGCCCAGCTTTTCCTGAATGGTTTCCAGGTTCCAGGGCTTGACGGTGGGGATGCCCATGCCGCCCGCCGCGGCGATGGCCTGGCAGGCCACCTGCATCACCCGGGGATCCATGCCGTCGCCGGTAAAGGCGGCAATGCCGTTTTCGGCGCAGGCCTTCACCAGAATGTTGTTGTAGGCCATGTCGTCATACTTGTCGCTGTAATGCATGGTGACGGCGCCCACTGGGCCGGCGAAGAAGGGATAGCGGAAATGCTTGCCAAACAGCTCCAGAGTGGTATCGGGGCTGCCGCCGGGGCAGATGGTGTCCATGTTCACACGGATGTCCTGCCACTTTTCGAAGTTGCGGATGGCGGTATCGCCGATGCCCTTGGCGCCGGGGCCGGGGATGTGGTTGCCGCAAGCCTTGCCGTTGCAGACGGGGCAGGCCTTGCAGTTGGGGCTTAAGCATTCTCTGGCACTGGCCAGAACTTCCGGATAGGTCATATCAAGATTCCTCCTATGGTAAAAAATGGGGAAACAGGGCTTTCGGTCATTATAGCACAAAAGATCGCCGCTGTCACCCCAAAAAACACCGGGAAAAGAAGCCCGATTTTGCTTGCAAGGGGGAACCGGGTATGCTATACTGAAGAATATATGGGAAAAGAAGACATTTTTGCCAGAGATGATTCTTTTTTTGCATAAATATACGAAATCCGGCTGGTTTTCACGCTGCCATGGAAGGGAGAATCCATATGGTTTCTGATCCGCAGAGGGATCCGGCTTTGGCCCAGGTGCTGGAGCAATTCGCGTTTCCCGCCACATTGCTGGGCGCGGTACGTTATGGCCAGGGTCACATCAATGATACCTTCTGCGTCCTGTGCCAGCCACGGGAGGGCGACTGCATCCACTTTATCTTGCAGGGCCTCAGCAGCACGGCGTTTCCACACCCCGAGGAACTGATGGAAAACTTTGTGGGCATTACCGGTTATCTGCGCCGGAAAATCCAGGAAAACGGCGGTGACCCGGCCCGGGAGACCCTCCGCCACCGGAAAACCCGGGACGGCAGGGATTTCTACCGGGACTCCCAGGGGAAGGTCTGGCGGGTGATGGATTTTATCGAAAATACCGATTGCTATCAGTCCGCCACACCGGCGCTGTTTGAGGCCTCCGCCCGGGCGTTTGGCCGGTTTCAGTATCTGCTCCGGGACTATCCTGCCCAGACCCTCCACGAAACCATTGCCAGATTCCATGATACGGAGGATCGATTTCAGAAGTTTGTCGCCGCTCTGGAGGCAGACCGGCTGGGGCGGGCCGGAGAGATTCCCGGGGAAATCCGGTTCGTGCTGGACAGAAAGGCAGATTGCTCTGTGGCGCTGGACGCGCTGCGCAGTGGGAAACTCCCCCTGCGGGTCACCCACAATGACACCAAGCTGAATAACATTCTGATTGACCGGAAGTCCCAGGAGGGCATCTGCGTCATCGACCTGGATACCACCATGCCGGGGCTTGCCATCAACGATTTCGGCGACTCCATCCGGTTCGGCGCCAACCACGCCCGGGAGGATGAGCGGGACTTAAGCAAGGTCAATTTCGATATTGGCCTGTATGATGCCTACACCAGAGGATTTCTGGAGGGGGCCAGGGGCAGCTTGACCCCCGCTGAACTGGAATACCTGCCCTGGGGCGCCCGGCTGATGACGCTGGAATGCGGAATCCGTTTTTTGACGGATTATCTGGAGGGGGATTCCTATTTCCACATTCAGTACCCGGATCAGAACCTGTGCCGCGCCCGCACCCAGTTCAAGCTGGTGTCCGACATGGAAAAACAGTTCGCGGATATGGCCACGGTGGTTGCCAGGTACGCGAAATAAGTGGGGCAGGGTCATTGACATCTGTTTTTTTCGGGCTTATAATGAAAGAAACCAATCTATAAGGAGGAAGATTCCCATGAACATCCTGGTAACCGGCGGCGCGGGATATATCGGCTCCCATACCTGTGTGGAGCTGCTCAATTCCGGCTATGGTGTCATTGTCATTGATAATCTGTGTAATTCCAACCCCAAGAGCCTGGAGCGGGTGGCGGTTCTCACCGGCAAGAAGCCCAAGTTCTATGAGGGCGACGTCCGGGATGAGGCGCTGCTGCGGAAGATTTTCGCGGAAAACGAGATTTCTGCCGTCATCCACTTTGCCGGATTGAAGGCGGTGGGAGAATCCGTTGCCCAGCCCTGGCGCTATTATGACAACAACCTGAATTCCACCCTGGTGCTGACCAAGGTCATGGGGGACGTGGGCTGCAAGAAGATCATCTTCTCCTCCTCCGCCACGGTTTACTCCGGGGACAACGAGATGCCCCTGCGGGAAACCAGTCGTACCGGCAACTGCACCAACCCCTATGGCTGGACGAAATACATGACCGAGCAGATCCTCTCCGGCATGAGCTTTGCCGATCCGGAGTGGAGCGTGGTGCTGCTGCGCTACTTCAACCCCATCGGCGCCCACGAATCCGGCATGATCGGGGAAGACCCCCGGGGCATCCCGAATAACTTGATGCCGTACATCACCCAGGTGGCCGTGGGACGCCGGGATCATTTGAGCGTCTTCGGCAACGATTACGATACCCCCGACGGCACCGGCGTCCGGGACTATATCCACGTGGTGGATCTGGCCAAGGGCCAT
>CAMEWZ010000095.1 GCA_945946745.1 uncultured Clostridia bacterium
CTCAAACACGAGGCCTGCCGTTTTGGGTGCTACCGGGCGATTATTATGCGCTTACCTTTATTTATGCGTTTTGTGCTGTTTCGCCGGTTTTTCCGGACTTTTTTCCCATCCTCTGTTTCCGGAGCAGCACCGCCGCCAGTACCAGAAGCACGCCTCCCCCGGCGGCGGGCAGGAGCCATCCGCTGTCCTTCTCCTGGATCAGCGCCAGGGCGTCCTCCGTTCCCTCCAGCGGAAATACCAGATAGCTGCCATCCGTCTCGGTCTGGACGGGATGCCAATCCCCATTGCTTCGCACCAGCAAAATCCCGTTTTTTCCGCCCTCTGGCAGACACAGGCGGCCCTGGGTCACGCCCTCCGGCTCCGTCATGGACAAGCGCCAGCCTTGCAGCAGGGTCTGACCCTCCGTCAACTCCGGCGGCGTATCCAACTCTGTCACGCTTACCTGGGCATCCTCGGTAAATTCGCCCTGGAGCAGCAGCACCGGCTGGTCATTTTCCTGGGCATCGCTGGCCAGGGTCGCCAGGTGCCGGACATATTGGGCCTCGAAGGTTTGGTTAAACACAATATTGCGCAGGCTCGCTTCATCCAGCCCCTTCCAGCAGGCACTGTAGCCCTCCTTCTCCGGAATGGCAGGCAGATGCTCGGCGCTGAGGCTGCCCCCGGAGGGGACGGTGAACTGCCGCTTGCTGCCGTCGGCGAACAGGAAGGTAAGCTTCACATTGCCAAACAGCTCCGGCAGCTCCTCCAGGGCAAAGAATGCCCGCTCCTTCAGCGGCTGGGCCATGGTGTCGTAGCTGATGCCGTCAATGCCGCCCAGATCCCGTTCTACCGGCAGATAATAGTTGCCCGAAATGGGGATTTCCACATCGTCGTGGGTATTGTCCTCCGTGCCGCCCAGCACAGCGCCCAGCTTTTCCACCCCGTTCAGTTCCACCATACAACGGCAGTCCGTGACAATGGCTGCGCTGCCCGCGATGCCGCCCACGTTGGTCTTACCCGACAGGGTGCATTTGGCGCTGCTTTCCCGGATGAAGCCCATGCTCTGGCCGGAAACGCCGCCTATATAGCTTGCGTCCTCGCAGCTGAGGCTGCCGGTATTTTGACTTTTCTTCACCAATCCCAGGGACTGCAGCCCCACGATTCCACCGCCGCAGCGCTTTCCCACGGTGACCTCGCCGTTGTTTTCGCAGCTTAGAATCACCGCCCGCAGCTGGCTTTCAAAATTGAGGGAGTGATTGCCTTGAATCTGCCAATCGTCCTCGGGATCCAGGTCGTTTTCCAAAGCCATGGCGCCGGTGATGCCGCCAACGTTCAAATCCCCCAGCACCGCGCCGTTGTTGACGCAGTTTTCAACCTTGCCGCTGAGATCCTCCGGGGTATCCTTGTCCGAAACGTCCTCAATGCTGCCGCCCATGGTTTGGGACACATTGCCCAGGGTGGTGCTCATGGCGCTGACCTGGCTTTGCAGGGTGTGCAGGTTGTTGCTCAAGGTGCCCACCGCGCTTTGGGTGGTTTCGCTCATCCCCTGCAACGTCTGTCCCATGCCGGACAGGCTGCTGCTGATCCCGTTCCGGGCGGCAGTAACGGTATCCGCATCCGGCAGGCTGGGATTTTTGGGGTCGGGGAGCAGCAGCTCCACCGCATCGCTGGCGTCCTGTACCTGGCCGTACAGCGTGCCCACCTGTCCGTAAATGGCGTCCCCGGTACTCTGGACGTTGGCGGCGGTGCGGCTGACAGTGCTGCCCATGGCGGACAGCTGCTTTTGCAGGATTTGCAGGGCGTCTTCCTCGTATTCCACCAGGGCGGTGGGTTCCATCTGACCCACAATGCCGCCCACTTCCTTCCGGCCCAGAATCTGCGCCCGGTTCTCGCAGTCCAGAATGTAGCCGCTCTGGGTGCCCGCGATGCCGCCGATGTTATAGCCCATATGCTGATAGCCCACCGCGCCCAGATTGAGGCATTTCCGGATGACACCGCTGCTGTTGCCCGCAATGCCGCCGATATCCGTGGCGGTGTTCGCAGACTCGGAATTCATCATGCTTTCCAGGGTGATGTCCGACAAGGATACGGTGTTTTCCTGAGCGGTGGTATTGACCTCCGCCCGGTTGGTGCAGCTGCGAATCACGCCGCTGTTCTTTCCCACAATACCGCCCACAAAATGGTTGCCGTGAACCACGCCTTCCACGCGGCAGTTTTCCAGGATGCCGCCGACGGCATTGATGCCCACCAGGCCGCCCACGTTGTCCCCGCCAGAGATCTCCCCCACAAAGGTGCAGTCGGAAATGGTGCCGGCATTGCTGCCCGCGATGCCGCCCACCTGGGCACGGCTGCCCTGGGGCGCCACCCGGCCCTGGACGTTCAGATTCCGCACCTGGGCGGTGTCCGTCAGATACCGGAACAGGCCCTGGGTCGAGCCTTCCGCCGTAATGGACAGCCCTAAAATGGTATGTCCCTTGCCGTCAAAGGTGCCGCTGAAGCTGGGGATTCCGTCAAACGCCACCCCCGTTAGATCCAGATCCGCCGTCAGTGTCACTTCCCTATTCCGGCTGTAGCTGTCCAGGCGGCAGCTTTCGGCGAAGGACAGGAATTTTTTCACCGTGGAGATGGTCACTTTTTCTGTCTTCTCCGTCTCCGCCGCCAGCGTGGGCAGCGCCATGCTCAGCAGCAGACTGAAGCACACAATCCCGCTCAGCAATCGTTTACGCATGGTCTACTCCTCCTTCTTCCTGGGATTCCGGCGTGATCTGGCCCCCGGTGGCTACCGAGGCATCCAGCTGGCCGTGGAGGATGCCGTCAAAATCCGCATCCACCACGCCGGAGATATAGCCCCGCACGTGCCCCTTGACCCGGACGGTGCCGTTGGTGCTTCTGGCCCGGGGCTCCATGGTTTTCAGCTTGAAGCTGGTGCGGTTGATAATGGAGTCGCCCAGCACCAGGAACGCGGGCAGCACAAACAGCACCAGGAAAATGGAGATGATGGTGCCCCGGCCCAGGCACAAGCCCATGGTGGACACCACCGGCTGGGCGGACAGATTGCCGATCAGCAGTCCGGCGGAGGCCAGAATGGTGCCGGAGGTAAACACCGTGGGGAAGGCGGCGTTCAGCGCCTGGACGATGGCCTCCTTATGGGGCATACAGGTTTTCAGCTCCTGGTAATGGCTGGAAATGACGATGGCATAGTCAATATTCGCGCCCATCTGAATGGCCTGGACAATCAGATAGCCCAGGAAGTACAGCGGCTGTCCCATTAGTGTGGGGAAAGAGAAGTTGATCCAGATACTGCCCAAAATCACCGCGATGAGCAGCACCGGCAGTCCCGCCGACTGGAAAGTAAACAGCAGCACCACAATGACGAAGAAGGACGACAGCACCGAAATCAGCAGATTGTCCCGGCCGAAGGAGGCAGACAGATCCCGGGAGCTGGTGGAGTTGCCCACCACATAGTAATCCCCGTCATAATACTTGCCCAGGATCTGCCGCATCTGGCTTAAGAAAGCGAAGGTTTCCTCGCTTTCCTCCGGCAGGTTTAGGTAGACCACCATCCGGCTGTAGGTATCGTTCTGAAGCTGGGCCTGGGCGCTGTCCAGCTGGGCAAACAGGTCGTCAATGGATTGTTGGTCATCGCTGGACAGATGGATGTTGTGATCCTGAAGCTGATTTTTTAAGAACAGCAGCATGTCAAACAGGGGCACCTCGTAGTCCTCCACGCCGCTGAGAATCGCCCCGTACTGATCCTCCTCCGCCGCGTAGGCGCTGTAAATCAGCTGCATCACCTCATAGTCCATTCCCACCACCTCGGAAAGCTCCCGGGGATTTAGCGCGTCGGTGAGCTTGTAGCCGTCCATGGCCTCAATGCCGGCAAGGCCCAGGGTGGACTTCACCTCAGGGCACGCCTGCAAATCCTGGAGCACCTGGCTTTCCGCTTCATAGTCGCCGCTGGGAAGCACCAGCGCCACCATGTTGCTGGTGCCGAAGGTGTCCTTGATCTTAAAATAGGCGTTCTGCCGTTCGGACATTTTGGCGGTTTTCAGGTCGTTGTAGCTGTAGGCGAAGGGGCACTGGCTGCTCAGCCAGAAGGCCCCCACCAGCACCAGGATAAACAGGGGCGGCACCACCCGCCGGGTTTTGACGGCAAATTTGCCCACAAAGGTGATGTTGGGCAGCAGCTTTTTATGCCGGGTGCGGTCGATGAAGGGACAGAACAGCACCAGCAGCCCCGGCATCAGCGTAAACACCGACAGCAGACTCAGCAGGATGGCCTTAATCAGCACAACGGCCATATCCATGCCAACCCGGAACTCCATAAAGCCCAGGGCAGCCAGACCGCTGACCGTGGTCAGTGAGGAGGCGCTGATCTCCGGGATGGCCTTGCTCAGAGCGGCAATGGCCGCCTCCCGGGCATCCAGCGTCTCGTGCTCATCGGAAAACCGGTGGCACAGAATGATGGCATAGTCAATGGCCAGGGCCAGCTGGAGCACCACGGCGATGGAGTCGGAAATAAAGCTGATCTTGCCGCACAGAAAATTGGTGCCCATGTTCATCAGCGCCGCCGCGCCGAAGGTGATCAGCAGCACCGGCACCTCCATATACGCCCGGGAGGTCAGCACCAGCACCACCACAATGATGACCACCGCCACCAGCAGGATGGTATTCATTTCCTCCTGCAGTGTGGCGTTTTCGTCATAGCCAACCAACGTATCCACATACACATCATACCCGCGCAAGGCCTGGCGAATGCCCTCCATGGCGTCCAGGCTGATCTGGTCATTGGTCTGTCCCGCGAAGCTTACGTCATATAAGGCGGAAGTATCTTTATAATGGTCAGAAGTATCGTCAAATGTGACCATGTCCACCCCGTCGATGCCCTGGATGATCTCCAGGAGCTCCTCCGCAGTTTCATAGGTAATGTTGGACACCATCACCCGGGCTGTGCCGTAGGTGACGAAGTTTGCGTTCATGGCGTCAATGCCCTGCCGGGTTTCCGTGTCCTCGGGCAGGTATTTCGTCACATCGTTCTCCACCTCCACCCAGTTCATGGAAAAAATGCAGAACACAAACGCGAACACATACAGCAGGAAGAACAGGTTCCGCTTGTCCACGATAAAGGTGGCGAGCTTTACAAAAAAGCCGCCGGATTTCTTCTCGCTCATAGGCGCCTCCAAAAAACTCCAAAATCGGTCACATTCTTAAAATCGAACAGGTATTGATTTTTACAAGCAGGGTTATTATAATAGAAATCAAACCCCGGGGCAATGGGCAAATTGTAAAAAAATTATCAATTTTGCACAGTTCCCCCAATTTTGTTTGATTTTTGGAGGCCACTATGGCAAGAGCCGAATACCGCAGCGCCATCCGTTCCCGCAAGCTGATCAACGCCGCCCTGGCGGACTTGCTCCAGGAAAAGCCCCTGGACAAGATCACCGTCACCGACGTGGTGAATCGGGCGCAAATCAACCGGGGCACCTTTTACGCTCACTACGCCGACATCCCCGATGTGATCCAACACTTGATCCAGAACACCTTTTCCGGTATCCAGGATGCCCTGTCCGATCCCTGCCCCGTCCCATCCCAGATTCCCCAGGTGCTTCTGAAGCGGCTCCAGCGCATTCTGGAGGAGGATCTGGAGCTGTACCGGAAGATCATGAATTCCAGCGCCTTTGCCCTCATGCAGGAGCAGCTGATCAAAACCGTGCTGGATTATCTGTCCCCCCGGGAGGCGGAATTCGGCTTCGACAGCCACGAGCAGTATATGCTGACCATGCGCTTCTGCGCCGGGGGGCTATCCTCCCTGTACCGGGATTGGTTCGCGGGGGAACTGCCCTTCTCCCTGGACGAGCTGACTGTCCAAGCGGAGAATCTGCTGCACAGTGTCATGAAAAACACAACTTCCCCATAAAAATGCCCCGGAAAGCTTCGCTTTCCGGGGCATTTGCTGTTAGATATCAGAAGCCAAAGTAGCGCTTGGCGTTGTTGGAGGAGATGTCCTGCACCAGCTTGCCCAGAGCCTCCATGTCGGCGGGATACTCGCCGTTTTCCACCCAGGTGCCAATCAGGTTGCACATAATGCGGCGGAAATACTCGTGGCGGGTGTAGCTCAGGAAGGAGCGGGAGTCGGTGAGCATACCGATGAAGTTGCCCAGCAAGCCCAGGTTCGCCAGAGAGGTCATCTGCTCGATCATGCCGGTCTTGGTGTCGTTGAACCACCAGCCGGAGC
>CAMEWZ010000096.1 GCA_945946745.1 uncultured Clostridia bacterium
GACTACAACGATCCCATCTCCTTCCTGGATATGTGGATCACCGGCTCCGGCAACAACGACGTGCAGTTCGGTAAGGGCGACCACGCCACTGTGGCTGCTTACGACATGGATCTGACCGACCTGGGCTATGACATCAAGGTTGAGGACGGCACCTGGGCTGAGACCTACGACGTCATCATTCCTCTGATCAAGACCTGCACCGACACCGAGACCCGCTACGCTCTGATGCACCGGGCTGAGGATCTGCTGATGTCCACCAGCGCCATTGTTCCCCTGTACTTCTACACCGACCTGTACATGATCGACGACGCCATTGAGGGCTTCTACGCCAGCCCCCTGGGCTTCAAGTTCTTCGACAAGACCACCGTGGACGGCAAGGGCGATACCCTGTCTGTCTGCCTGGCCTCCGAGCCCGACACCATCGACCCCGCTCTGAACTCCGCTGTTGACGGCGGCACCATGTGCTCTCACCTGTTCGCCGGCCTGGCCAAGTGGGCTACCAAGGACGACGGCACCCTGGAGATCGTTGCTGACTGCGCCACCGAGCTGGTTGCTCCCGTTATCAATGACGACGGCACCGCTACCTACACCTACAAGCTGGTTGACGGTCTGAAGTGGTCTGACGGCCAGGATCTGACCGCCAAGGACTTCGAGTTTGCCTGGAAGCGGGCTGCCTCCTCTGAGCTGGGCGCTGACTACGGCTACATGTTCGAGGTCATCAAGGGCTATCCCGATGATCTGGCTGTTACCGCTGTGGACGACACCACTCTGGAAGTCACTCTGACCAACGAGGTTGCTTACTGGAACGAGCTGATGGCCTTCCCCACCTACTTCCCCGTCCGCGAGGATGTGGTCTCCAACGAGGCTTGGGCTACCGATCCTTCCACCTACATCTGCAACGGCCCCTACAAGATGACCAGCTGGGATCACAACTCCGTGATCACCTTGACCAAGAACGAGAACTACCACGATGCTGACAACGTCACCATGAACGAGATCAAGTTCTACCTGTCTGACGATGCCAACAACATGCTGACCAACTTCAAGAACGGCACCTGGCAGCTGATCGATGATCTGCCCACCCAGGAGATCCCCACTCTGAAGACCGAGTATCCCACCGAGTTCGTGGTGGCCGGTCAGATCGGCACCTACTACGTCTGCTGGAACATCAACGAGCCCCTGCTGCCCGAAGCCTAATCGCTGCGGATAGCGTCAAAATCTAGCGCAAATCCCCCATCTTTCTCGGAAGATGGGGGATTTTTCCCTGCTGCCATCGGAATCCTTTGACATTTTGCGTCATTTCTGCTACCATATTACGGAGAAAACACAGCAGCAAGAGAGGACATGATCCATGGCAAATGTGATTGAAATTACCGATTTTTCCGCCCCGGAGCTGGATGTGTACGCCCGGCTGACAGAGGCGCAGCTATTGAACCGCTTCGAACCAGCCAAGGGGCTTTTTATCGCGGAAAGTCCCAAGGTTATCCACCGCGCCCTGGACAGCGGCTGTGAACCTGTTTCTCTGTTGATGGAACGCAAGGACATTGACGGCTCCGCCCGGGAAATCCTGGAGCACTGCCCCGAAATCCCCGTTTACACCGCCGATGAGGAACTGCTGTGTGGCTTGACTGGCTATCACTTGACCCGGGGAGTCCTTTGCGCCATGCGCCGCCCACCCTTGCCCACAGTGGAAGCGATCTGCCAGGATGCCAGCCGAATCGTGGTGCTGGAAAATGTCCAGAACCCCACCAACGTTGGGGCGATCTTCCGCTCTGCCGCGGCCCTGGGCATGGATGCGGTGCTGTTGACGCCGGGCTGCAGCAATCCCCTGTATCGACGCAGCGCCCGGGTGAGCATGGGCACCGTATTTCAGATACCTTGGACGTTTACCGGAGAATGGCCAGAGGAAGGGATAGCCCAACTCAAGAATCTGGGCTTTCGTACCGCCGCGTTGGCCCTCCGGGATGACACAATTTCCATTGAGGATCCCATCCTCGCCCAGGAGAAAAAGCTGGCTCTGCTGCTGGGCAGCGAAGGTGACGGCCTTGCCGACAAAACCATCGCTGGATGTGATTATACCGTGAAAATTCCCATGTACCATGGGGTGGATTCATTAAATGTAGCTGCCGCCAGCGCCGTTGCCTTCTGGCAGCTGCGAAAAGATGGGAGGGAGTTGGATCTATGATTCTGGAATTTGGACGCCCCGCCGACTGCTCGGGCAGACTTGACAAGGAGATTCGCTGCTATGACCTGCTGGACAGCCTGGGAATTTCCTATCAACGTATCGACCATGCCCCTGCCATGACCATGGAGGCCTGTGCGGAGATTGACAAAACGCTGGATGCCGTCATCTGCAAAAATCTGCTGCTGTGCAACCGCCAATGCACCCAGTTTTACCTGCTGATGCTTCCGGGGGAGAAGCACTTCAAAACCAGCGTTCTGTCCAAAGAGATCGGTTCCTCCCGCTTAAGCTTTGCCAGCCCGGAATACATGCAGCGTTATCTGGACATCACCCCCGGCTCCCTCAGCGTTCTGGGTCTGATGAATGACAAGGAAAACCATGTGCAGCTGCTGATGGATGAGGATGTGCTGAAGGGGGAATTCTTCGGGTGTCATCCCTGTGTCAACACCTCCAGCCTTCGGCTTCGGATGGATGATCTTTTGGGAAAAATCCTCCCTGCCATGGGCCACAGCCCCCGGATGGTGTCCCTGCCGGAGGAAACATTATGAGACGCACACGATGCTTTCCGAAGGCGGAGGACTTTCCCAAGGCCTTCCAACCGTTGATGGAACGCTATCCCATCTTCAGCAGCAACTGCTCCAAAGCGGCCAAGGTCTGGCTGCTGGACGGAGACGGCGGGCTGTATCTGAAAGCTTCCGCTGCCGGAAGTTTAAAAACCGAGGCCGATATGACCCGCTATTTCCACAGCCTTGGTCTTGGTGCAGAAGTCCTGGCATATTGTTCGGAGGAGCGGGACTGGATGCTGACGAGACGGATTCCCGGTGAGGACTGTGTTTTCCCAGACTATCTGGCCCAGCCAAAGCGGTTGTGCGACACCTTGGCCTCCCTGCTGCGGCAGCTTCATGAGACGCCCTTTCCGGGCTGCCCCATCCTGGATCGCTGTGCAGTCTACCGAGCCACAGTGGAGCGCAATCACTTGGCAGGCCATTATGACGCTGCCCTGTTTCCCGACAACTGGGGCTTTTCCTCCGCGGACGAAGCCTGGCAAGTGGTTCAGACGAATGGCAAGTATCTCAAATCCGATACCCTTCTTCATGGTGACTACTGTCTTCCCAATATTATATTGGACAAGTGGAACTTTTCCGGATTCGTAGACCTGGAAAGCAGCGGTGTTGGCGATCGGCATATCGACCTGTTTTGGGGTGTATGGACGCTGTTTTTCAACATGAAAACCAATGCCTATTGTGGCCGCTTTCTGGATGCCTATGGCCGGGATCGGGTGGAGCCGGAGCTTCTGCGCACAGTAGCCGCCTTTGAAACCTTTCTTTAGCAAATGTGCCGCGCCTTGGCTGGCGCGGCACATTTTTCATTACAGAGAGGAGTATCCGAAGCTGTTGACCAGAGCGTCCACCTTTCTGCCTGCCTTACAATAGGGGCATTCCCGGTAGTCATAGCTTTCATAATCCGGCAGATCCGCAATGGAATAGACCGAGCGGACAGGGTACCCTGCCACCTCATCAACTGCCCGGTAGATGGCTGCCACACCGGCCACCTGTCCACCATAATACTCAATGGCCTCGATGGAGCGCTTGGCGGTAAAGCCGGTGGTGACGGAAGCCATCAGCACCATCACATGTTTTCCGCGAATCATGGGTTGAATGTTGTCCCGGAAAATGATCTGGGAATTGGCATTATATTCCGGCTCCACCACGTAAATGGTCTGGTGGGCGTTGATGGTTCGAAAGCCGCTCTTGGTCAGTTCCTCGGCAATACAGGTGCCCAGCACCGCAGTGCCGTCCAGACACAAGATCGTGTCCACGGGCGTATCATTGATAAAATGGGAAACCAACTGATACGCGCTGTCCCGGGCCTCGCTGAGGCGGGTTTTCTGGAAGGTAATGTCGATGTAGTAGTTGATGTGGGAATGGTTGGTCACAAAGTGTCCCTTGGCAAGGCGCAGAGGCGCATTGCCGCGCTGTACAGGCAGTTTTACAAGCTGGATCATACGTGTTTCCTCCATTTTTCGGATTACAAAAAAGAAAACGTTTTTCATGGCCCGGAAGAAGCGTTTTTACCGGGCACTCAAAACGCTTTTTTTCATTATAACCCCGATTCATCAAAAAGACAAGGGGAAACCATGGTTTCCCCCTTCCAAAATTCACTTACCAAACTTGGTTAAATTGCGCAATCTCAGTGCCTTTTCCTGCCGCAGAAACTGATTGGCGATAATGCGGCAAATTTTCCCGGTTCGGATCATCCAATGAATCTTTCCAAAGCTGGCCCACATCACATCATCCGTCTCCCCGGGCAGCAACACAATATCCTTCAGCCGCACCCGGCGCTGGATACAATAGTGGTCATAAAACACGTTCCGATCTCGATCCGTATCCAGGTACTCAAACTCCTCCGGCTCCGCCCGAATGCCGGTCTCCTCAAATAGCTCCCGGGCAATGGCCTGTCGGCTGGTTTCCCCCGCCTTTACCGCGCCGCCGGAGTTTTCCCAGGTTCCGGAAAAGCTCTTCTCCTTTGCCCGTCGTGTCAGCAGCAGATGGCCCCGACCATCGTAAACCCAAACACAAACCACAAGTCCATATTCCCCGGGCTTCCAGGGTGTTCCCCGCTGGTGGACTTTGCCGGTCAGATTTCGGTTTTCATCGTAAATATCGTTCAGCTCCATCCCAGCCACCCTTTCCCGCATCCTAATGAAAGCATATCATAGCCAAGCAAAAAAGGCAATGAAAAAATGAACTTTTTCCCATACTTTTCCAAAAAGGGCGCACAAATGTGCGCCCTTTTTGATTAACCAAACAGGTGAAATATCCCCAGAGCGTCCAAACAGATTGCCAAGAAGGTCAGCGCCAGCAATGTAAGGCAGATACCGACAATGATATCCAGCTGCTTCAGAGACAGCGGGATCTTGTCATACCAGCTCTCTTTCTGTATTTGCCACGGAGACTTGGCCTTTTCCTCGTTCTTGGGGGCTTCCTCCCCTTCCGGGGATGTGGGATTCTTTTCTTCTTCCATTACTTCTTCGCCACGTACTTGCGGATATCCATGGCAACGGCGGTGATAACCACAAGGCCCTGAACAATGTAGTTGAAGTTGGGGTCAGCGCCCACGAACTGCAGAATGATCTTCAGCAGCTCGAACACCAGCACGCCGATCAAGATGCCGCCCACGGTACCGATACCACCAGTGGTGGACACACCGCCGATGGTACAGCCGGCGATGGCTTCCAGCTCGTAGGAAACGCCCATGGAGGCGGAGGCGCCGCCGGACTTACCGGTCATCAAGAAACCGGCAAAGGCGTACATCATGCCAGCGGTCATGTAGATCATGGTCTTACGAACCCGGACGTTAACACCGGAAACCTCAGCAGCGTTCTCGTTGCCGCCGATGGCATAGATGTACTTGCCGTGGGTGGTCTTGTTGTACATGAACCAGAACAGAAGTCCAAACAGTAGGGCAAAGAGAATGTAGCCGTTAAAGCCCTTGAAGTCACCGATGGCCAGGAACTTCCAGTTGAAGAAGGACTTAAAGCTGTCGGTGAAGCCGCCAATGGGCTGGGCGTTGGTGTAAATCAAGTTGATGCCGTAGACAATGGTCTGAATGCCCAGAGTCGCAATGAAGGGAGGCACGTTCAGATAGGAGATGATCACGCCGGTGATGGTGCCAATGATGGCGCCAACAGCCAGGACGATCAGCAGGACAACCCACATGTTCATTTCGGGCATCCAGGAGAACATACGGCTGGCGTAGTCCGCACGCTGCACCATAACGCCGGTGAGGGTCGCGGCCAAGGCGGCTTGACGGCCGGCGGACAGGTCGGTGCCCTTGGTGATAAGACAGCCGGAAACGCCCAGAGCGATCAAGAAACGGACGGTGGTGTTACACATCAAGTTGTTTAGGTTATCCAGAGAGAAGAATTTGTCGATGGTGCAGCCGACCACCAGGCTGAGCAGCGCCAGCATAATAACGATGGGGTTGCCCTTTACGACCGCCCAGATCTTCTGGGGGATGCTCTTTTGTG
>CAMEWZ010000097.1 GCA_945946745.1 uncultured Clostridia bacterium
GTCAGAATGGGGCCGTCCCAGGTCATAAATTTGTGCAATCCTCCCAGCTGCCGCACCACGGTATCTGTTGGCCGCAGATGCAGATGGTAGGTGTTGCTCAGCTCCACCTGGCAGCCGATGGTTTTCAAGTCTTCCGCGCTGAGAGCGCCCTTGATGGCTCCCTGGGTGCCCACATTCATAAACACCGGCGTCTGAACCGTGCCGTGGGCACAGGTGAATTCTCCACGTCGGGCCTTTCCTTCGGTTTTTTTCAATTCAAACATACATTCCCTCTCTTGGTGAACGTGGCTGTATCGGATGCCTCACTGGCACGTTCCCTCCATCTCTTACAAAATACACATGGCATCCCCAAAACTGAAGAAACGGTAGCGCTCCTTCACCGCCTCGGCGTAAGCGTTCAGCACATGTTCCCGCCCAGCGAAGGCGGATACCAGCATCACCAGGGTACTCTCCGGCAGGTGGAAATTGGTAATGAGGCCGTCCATGGCTTTGAAGGTGTAGCCGGGATAGATGAAAATATCCGTCCATTTGGATGCCGCCTCGAAGGTTCCGTCCGCTTTGACCAGGGATTCCAGGGTGCGGCAGGAGGTGGTGCCGACGCAAATGATTCGTCCCCCGTTTTGCTTCGTCTCATTGAGGACAGCAGCGGTCTCGGCGCTCATCATGCATAGCTCCGAGTGCATGTGGTGGTCTGTGATCTGCTCCGCTTTCACCGGGCGGAAGGTGCCAAGGCCCACATGCAAGGTCACGAAAGCCTCTTTCACGCCCTTCTCCCTTATTTTTTCCAGCAGCTCCTCGGTAAAGTGCAGTCCGGCGGTGGGCGCCGCGGCGGAGCCAACCTCCCGGGAATACACCGTCTGGTAGCGCTCCTGGTCTGCCAGTTCTTCCTTAATGTAAGGCGGCAGGGGCATTTTGCCCAGGCGCTCCAGCACCTCCAGGAAAATGCCCTCATACTGAAATTCCACCACCCGGTTGCCGTCCTCCCGGACTTCCCGAACCACGGCGGTCAATTCCCCGTCGCCAAATAAAACCTCGCTGCCCACCTGCATTTTCCGGCCGGGCTTACACAGGCACTCCCAGCGCTTGTCCCCCAGATCCCGGAGTAACAGCACCTCCACCGCGCCGCCGGTAGGCCGGTGGCCCAGGAGACGGGCAGGCAGCACCCGGGAATCGTTCATCACCAGGCAGTCCCCGGGACGCAAATAGTCAATGATATCGTAAAAATGTTTATGCTCCACCGCCCCGGTCTCCCGATCCAGCACCATCAGCCGGGAGGCGTCCCGGCGCTGCAAAGGGGTCTGGGCGATCAGTTCCTCCGGCAGGTCATAGTAAAAGTCCTTGGTTTGATAGGTTTTCTTGGTTTCCAATTTCAGTTCTCCTCTTTATCCCACGGCATATGTTTTATTATTATAGCATATCCACGCCGGGAAATCTACTGGAATCTCCGATTTTTTGCGGCAAAAAAGGAACCTCCGGGGAGGTTCCTTTTGAGATGGGTTAAGCGTTTTGAATCGCTTCTACAGCTGCGCTCAGCACGTCGGTGTTCACCGTCTCCATCTGGCCGTTGTCATAGGCCTCCGCCACGGCGGGGTCAATGGGCAGCCGGGCCAGCACAGGCAGGCCGAACTGGGCGGCGATCTCATCCAGGTGAGACTTGCCGAACACGTTGATCTTCTTGCCGCAGTCGGGGCACTGGAGGTAAGAATAGTTCTCCACGAAGCCCAGCACGGGAATGTGCATCATGTTTGCCATTTTCACAGCTTTGGCCACGATCATGGACACCAGATCCTGGGGTGAAGTGACGATGATGACGCCATCCACAGGCAGGCTCTGGAATACGGTCAGCGGCACGTCACCGGTTCCGGGAGGCATATCCACGAACAGATAATCCACATCCTCCCAAACCACATCCGTCCAGAACTGCTTCACCGCACCGGCAATCACCGGGCCGCGCCAGACCACCGGGTCGGCGGGGTTGTCCAGCAGCAGGTTGATGGACATCACCTGGATCCCCGTGCGGGACAGGGCGGGATACAGCCCATCCTCGCTGGCACCCTGGCATTCGGTGACGCCGAAGGCCGTGGGGGCAGAGGGGCCGGTGATGTCCGCGTCCAGAACGCCCACACGCTTGCCCTGCCGGGCCATGGCCACCGCCAGCATGGAGGTGACGGTGGATTTGCCCACGCCGCCCTTGCCGGACACCACGGCGATGACCTTTTTCACCGTGGCCCGGGGGTTCAGTTCAGCCAGCAGGCTTTCCGCCTGGCGGTCTGCGCAGTCGGAACCGCAGGAAGAACAATTGCCATTGCAAGAACTCATTTTTTGATACGCTCCTTTGTTATTCTCTTTCCGTATTATATGCCTTTTGGGGGAATGTGTCAACCTTTCTTGGCCGATTCCTGCCATTCTTCCAAAAGCCCATACCAGCATGCGTCGCAAATTCCGAGGTTATTCCAGTCGGACATGCGCAGGGTTATTCTCCGTCCTCCTTAGGGGCATCCAGTGCGGGCTTGGCTGCCTCCAAAGCGGCAGCCTTTTTCGCGGCCTTTTCCTCCGCCTCGGCTTCCGCTTCCTCCCGCATGGCGGTCAACTCATTGCGCAGCCGTACCATCCGCATGGCGGCGCTGGCAAAGCAGAAAACGCCGAATACATTCACCATCCACCAATCACCCAACTCACCGGTGACCAGCTTCTTGATCAGACCCGCCGCAAAGAAGCCCAGGCCCACAAAACACTCCACCTTGGAATTGCGCTGGTGCATTTTCACCGCCGCTTCGATCCGGTCGGTGTGGGTGGTGTCGGACATCCGCCAATGGCCGTCGATCTGGATATAGGGAATGCCGTTTTCCAGCTGGAAGGGGGTCTGCTTGCCGTAGACCACCGTCACGGTGTCGATCTGCAAGACCTTCTCTTTCCGTTCGGGGTTCATGATCTTTAAATGCTTGCGCTCCACATCCCCTTCATAGGTGACGCACTCCGTTTCGTTGACGACGCATTTCCAGATTTTTTCCTCCCCATCCTCATCCAGGGTCCATACAAATTCCTTTGGCTCGATTGGTTGCTGTTTTTTCATGTTTCTTTGCTCCTTTTATTCTTGAGCAGCTTCCCACTGCTCCATGAGTTCCATCAAGGTTTCCTCCGCCGCTTCCTTCTCCCCCAGGAGACGGGTCAGCTCCTGGTAGTCCGCAGAGGCAGCTTCGATCTGCTCATCCAACTGGGCGATGGCATTCTCCTGCTTCTCAATTTCCCGTTCCAGACGGCGCACCAGCTTCTCCGAATCCTTGCCCTTGGGCTTCTCCTTTTTGGGCTTTGGCGCGGCAACGGCGGCAGGCTTGGCTGCGGCCTCATGCTCCAGGATAGAGCGGTACTTCTGATAGCCACAGGGAAAATCCCGGATGGTTCCATCCTCCAGCAGCCAGATCCGCTCGGCAAATTTTTCGATAAAATACCGGTCATGGGAGACGAACAGCAGCACGCCCTCAAATTCCTCGATGGCGGCCTCCACCCACTCCCGGGAGGCAATATCCAGATGATTGGTAGGCTCGTCCAAGATCAGCAGGTTGATCTTTTCATCCATCAGCATACACAGCCGCAGCCGGGACTGCTCGCCGCCGGAGAGGTTGCCCACGGTTTTGAACACGTCCTCCCCCTGGAACAAAAAGGCGCCCAAGCGATCCCGGGCCACCTGCGGGGTACAGTTCTTCTCGTAGAGCATGGTGTCATACAGGCTGCGCTCCGGATGGGGGAAATGGATGATCTGGGGCAGATATCCCCATTTCACCGTGGGGCCGAATTGGATTTTTCCCTGGCAGTCCTCCTCGCCCAGCAGGCACTTGATGAAGGTGGATTTGCCGGTGCCGTTGTCTCCCAGCAGGGCGATCCGTTCCCCGCCCTCCACTGTCAAGTTCACGTCGGAAAACAGCGTCCGGTCGCCAAAGGATTTGCTGACGTTTTTCATCTTGAATACCACATCCCCGGAGAATTCCTTTTCCCCGAAGCTGGCCTTCATAGTACGCTCCTTTTTCGGCTTTTCCGTCTTTTGGATGCGCTCCATCCGGTGCTGGATGGACATGGCCCGGCGGTAAAGGGTGCGGTTGTTGATGCCCCAACCCTTCATTCGTTCTACCGTGTAGCCCAGCTGCTTCAGCTTGGCCTGCTCCTGCTCGTACTGCTTTAATTGCAAATCAAATCGGGCCTGCTTTTCGTCCATATAGAACGAGTAGTTGCCGGAATAGAATTCCGCGTGGCCTTCGGTGATCTCAATCACCCGGTCGGCCACCTGGTCGATGAAGTAGCGGTCATGGGAAATGGCAAGCACTGTCCCCTTGAAGGTATTGATATACTGCTCCAGCCACTCCACGCTTCTCAAATCCAAATGGTTGGTAGGCTCATCCAGCAGCAGAATATCCGTCTTTTCCAGCAAAAGCCTTGCTAAGTTTACCCGGGTCTTTTCCCCGCCGGACAAGCTGGCAAATTCCTGGGAGCGCTGCTCCGCCGGGATGCCCAGGCCATTGCAGATCTTATCCACGTCCACGTCCATCTCGTAGCCGCCGCCGGACTGGAAGCGGTTGGTCAGAGCATCATATTCCTTTAACTGCGCGTCGGTGGCTGCACCCTTGGACATTTCCAGTTCCAGCAGCTCCATCTTCTGCTTCACCGCCGTCAGAACCGCGTAGGCGGAGCGCAGCACGTCCTCCACGGTGTAGCCCTCCGGGAATTTCGGAATCTGGGAGATCAGCCCCAGCCGCTTGTTGGGATTGACGTAAACCTCGCCGCTGTCATAGTCCATCTGTCCGGTGAGGATGTTAAACAAAGTGGTCTTGCCACAGCCGTTGCGGCCCAAAATGGCGACGCACTCCCCTTCCTGAATCTCAAAGCTCAGGCCGTCCAGCAGGTTTTCGCCAATGACAAAGAATTTTGTCAGATTTTTGACTTGAATATCTACCATGGTATTTCTCCACTATTCGCTGCGCAATATCTGCTCCAATTCCTCCGGGGAATACAGTAAATTCAGCGCCTGGAGCATGGCGTTGGCGCTCATGTGCTCCGGCAGGTTCAGCTTTTTCAGCAGGGCCAGCCGTTTGGCGGCGGCATCCGGGCCGCCGGAGAGGCCCAGGGCCATCAGATCCTGCTTGGTAATCCCCCGGCATTGGGGGGCGTCCTCCCCTTCGATGGTAGCTCCCGCTTTTCGCAGGGCGTCCAGGATGACCTGCCTGGTCATTCCCTCCACCCCCAGCTTGCCTTCCTTGCTGGGCGCGGATTTGCGCTTTTCCTTACCGGGAATGTCCGGAATATAGGCGTGCTTTAGGTATTTTGCCGGGATGGCGCTTTTGATATGGTTGCGGATGACAAAGCCAGCCCCATCGGAATCGGTGAAAACGATCAAGCCCCGGGTCTCGGCTACCCGGCGTAGCAGGGCCATCTGCTGCTTATCCTTGAAAATGCCAAAACCGGCCGTTTCCAAAATCGGCGCGTCCACGATCTGGCTGAGGGTATTCTTATCGTAGCGGCCCTCCACAACGATGGTCTCTTTGATTCTAACCATGCTTCGCCTCCTGGGCCAGCCTTAGGATCAGCAGCTCCAGCAGCCGCTCGCTGTCGTCAAAGGAGGTTTTGATCTGGTAGTCCGTTTCCAGCACCCACTCGGCCGCTTTGGCGCAAAAGTCCGGGGAAAACCGCCGGGCGGCCTCCATGGTCTTTCGGGCGGGATAGTCCGGAATGCCGCAGAGCCTTTGCAGGTCACCGGCGTTCTTTCCGTTGTCCAGCAGGGTTCTGGCTGCGCCGATCCGGCGGAACTGGCCGCCCACCGCCCCCAGAATCGCCAGCGGCTCCTGCTGCATTTTCAGAAGCTGCTGCAGCTTCTGGAGCGCCTGGTCATACCGGCCCGCGCTGAGCATATCGGTCATCTGGAATACCACCGCATCCATCACCGGCTCCGTTACCGCGTCAATGTCCGTCTTTTTGATCTCCTCGGCACCGGAGTAGGCGCAGATTTTTTCGATTTCTCCGCTCAGCGCCGTCATGGTGCCGCCGGTGATATCGATGAGATAGATACAAAGCTCCGTAGAAATCCGCTTTTTTTGGGCGGCAAAGTGCCGGGTCACCCAGGCCACCAGATCCCGCTGATCCTGCTTGG
>CAMEWZ010000098.1 GCA_945946745.1 uncultured Clostridia bacterium
GTTGCTCTACATATTGTATCAAAAATTTTCAAGTTAGTAAACTGTTTTTTTGCAAATTCAACGCACGTTTTCCACAAAAATTCCGTTGATGTTGTCTGTGAAACCATGCATATTGCCGAATTCTTAAGATTTTCTTGGGACAGCGCCCAGTTTTTCAGCCCTTCCAGGCTTTCAAACACCTGGCAATGGCTGCACCAGCCCGCGATTCCCTCCACCTCGGGATGGGTGGGGGTGCCGATGATAACCGGAAGCCGTCCCTCCGCCTCCGCCCGGCTGACAATGCCGTGAATCCGCTTGACAAAGGGGCAGGTAGCATCGATGATCTCCACCCCCTGCTGTTCCAGCCGCTCATACACCGCCCTGGCAACGCCGTGGGAGCGGATGATCACCGTCTGTCCCGGCTGGGCCTGTTCCGGGGTATCGATCACCTGAACCCCCAGGCAGCGGAATTTATCCACCACATGGCGGTTGTGAATGATCGGCCCCAGGGTCACCACCTGTTTTCCCGCGGCGGCAGCCTGCTCCACCAGTTCCACCGCCCGGCTGACGCCGAAGCAGAAACCGGCGCTTTTGGCCACGCGGACGCTCATAGGGCCACCTTCTTCGCCACAATCTCCTTGATTGCCGCGATCACGCCGTCAATGTCCATTTCCGAGGTATCCAGCTTAATGGAATCCCGTGCCATTTTCAGCGGGGCAATTTCCCGGTGGGTGTCTTGGTAATCCCGCTGCTGGATTTCCTGGAGAATCTGCGCATAATCGGCCTTCTGACCCTTGGCTGTCAGTTCGTTGGTACGGCGCTTGGCCCGCACCTCGGGAGATGCCGTCAGGAAAATCTTCACCGTTGCCTTGGGCAGCACCACGGTGCCAATATCCCGGCCGTCCATAATCACGTTGTGCTTCCGGGCGACCTCCCGCTGCATATCCAGCAGCAAATCCCGCACGATGGCGTGGGCGGAAACCAAGCTGGCCTTCTGGCCGATCTCCTGGGTACGGATATCCGCCGTTACGTCCATACCGTTCATAATCATGTGCTGAAGTCCCTCCGCATCATACTCGATGCCGATGGTCAGCTCGTCAATGTAACGGGTGATGCCATCCAAATCCTTGGGGCTGATCCCCCACAGGTCGAAGAAGTAGGCAACTGTGCGGTAGATCGCTCCGGTATCCACATAGTAATAGCCCAGTTCTTTGGCAAGCCGACGGGCGATGGTGCTTTTCCCGGCCCCGGCAGGGCCGTCAATGGCGATGGAAATATGATTTGCCATGGTGATTCCTCTTTTCTGTTATTTTGCGTTTCCCCGCATTTGGGACAATGCTGCCGCTTCTCGTTTTAGGACTTCCTCCGGCGTCAGCCCCAGGCGCTTGCCGGTGTCCTCGGGAGACAGTGGCAGGCCGCCCTCCAGGCCGAAGCGCAGCGTCAAAAGCCGCGCGTCCTCCTGGCTCAGGCAGGAAAGCAGATCTCCGATCCGCTGGTGCATCTGGAACAGCGCGGTATCCTCCACCGCCTGGTCTTCCTCCTGGGGTGCCTCCGGTTCCTCCGGTTTGCGCACCCGTGCCAAAAGCCGGGCATCGTCCAGCATCTGCTGAACCACGGCGGTTTCCTCCACACTCATGTGCAGTTCCTCCGCGATTTCCTCCAGTGTGGGATTCCGGCCCAGGTCGGACAGCAGCCGCTCGTCCACCTGGCGGTAATCCTCCAACGCCCGGCGCATTTTCTGGCCCACGCCGTTGGCCCTGGCCTGCATGGTCACGGCCTTCGCCATGTAAAAGCGAATCCAGCGATCCCGATAAGATGCGTAATCTCCGCCCCGGTACAATCGCACCGCCTGCCAAAGGCCCAGGCTTCCCTCCTGGATCAAATCCAACAGCAGCACACCATAGCCCACATGCTCTGCGGCCAGTTCAATCACCCGGCGCAGCCCCAGGTTGGTCAGCGCCTCCTGGGCAGGCTCCTCTCCGGCAGCGCACCGCCGGGCCAGAAGCTCTTCTTCTCCGGCGGAGGGCATGGCCGCCACTTCCTCCAGGTACAGCCGCAGGGGATCATTTGGCTCCAAATCCTCCGGTGTCAGCCCTTTTTTTACCAGTTCCGACTCCCGGCGCAGCCGGGCAGCCGCCTCTCCGGTTCCTGCCGTCTTGGGCAGGCCAGAAATATCCAGCACCATACAGCCGGTTTCCAGATCCTGCAAGGCATCTTCCACCGCCTGTTCCTCCTCCGCCTCCAGCATGGTCAGCAGATTGGCAGCAGAAATGGTATCCCCCATCTGTTTGGTCATCAAGAATGCTTCCCAGGGGCTTTGCTCAAAGGTAACATCCAGGTTATTCATTCAGAAACTCCTCCAATCCCAGACTGGCGCCGTCCTTTTGCAGCTTTTCCATGGCTTGGCGCTCGATCTGGCGCACCCGCTCTTTGGAAATGCCCAGCTCCTTGCCGATCTCCTCCAGGGAGTGACACACCCCGTCCTCCATACCGAAATGCAGCCGCAACACCTTCTGCTGGCGCTCATTTAGGGTGGAGAGCAGTTTATCCATGGTCTGCTCCAGCTCCTGGCGCACCAATTCCTGGTAAGGCTGGGGCGCTTGAACATCCTCCACCAGCGCCCCCAGGGTGCCGTCCTCATCCGCTCCGGTGGGAACATCCAGGGAGCAAACATCCGGCGTCAGACGCAAAAGCTCCTGCACCTTATTTTCGGGAATCCCGCTGCGCTGGGCGATTTGCGCCGGGGTGGGGTCCTCTCCCAGCTCCTGCCGAAGGGTATTTCGTGTGGAATCCACCTTCCGCATCCGTTCTGCAGTATGCAGAGGCACCCGGATCGGCCCTGCGTGGTTCAGCAGGCACCGGGTCACGCCCTGGCGAATCCACTTGGTGGCGTAGGTGGAAAACCGGTAATCCATGGTGTAGTCAAATTTTCGGGCAGCGGCCAGCAGGCCGATGCTGCCCTCTTGAATCAAATCCAGCAGCGCCACCCCCCGGCCGGCATACTCCCGGGCAATGGACACCACCAGCCGCAGATTGGAATTGACCATCTGGCGGATGGCATCCTCGTCCCCGGCGGCACACCGCCGGGCCAGCTCCCGTTCCTCCTCCGCCGTCAGCCGGGGATATTCCCGGATCTCACTGAGGAACTGGCGCACATCCTCTTCCCCGGTGCTCACCGGGACTTGGGTCTGCTTGTCTAAAACCTCTGTCATGCCTTGATTCCTTTACTTTTCTGCATTTTTTCCCGCAGGCGCATTAAATCGTCTGTGGATTGGGTATGGGCTTTCTGGTATTCTTCCCGGATGGTAAGCGCGCAGTCCCGCAGCGCCTGCTCATTCACCGGGCCGTCCTGCCGCTGCAAAATTCCCGCAATGTGGGACATTTCCTCCGGCTCAAAATCCGTTAGCCCGCTTAAGGAGACCTCCAAGCCCTGCCGGTGGCGTTGGCAAAGCTGGTCGTAGGCCCGGCCAAGCAAGGGCGAGGAAAACATATCCGCCTCCAAGTCCTTCACTTCCTCCAGCAATGCCGGTTCCCGCAGAATCAGAGACAGCAGCATTTCCTCCGCCATGGCGGATTTCAGATTGTCATAGCGAATGGCGCGGCTTTTGGGCTGCAAATTCTTCGCGGGAGACAGATCGATCTTCTCCTGTTTTTTCTTTTCCTGATACTGGCGGCGCTTGTAAGCCCGGTTCACCTCCAGCTTCATGGCGTCCAGGCTGATCTTCGCCACCTCCGCCACCCGTCCGGCGTAAACCTCCCGCTGGACAGAGCTTCCCAGGGTGCTAATCAGCCCCGCGGATTCCTGTAAATACTGTACCTTCTGGTCGTCGTCCCGCAGGTCGTATTTTTTTAGGATCGCGGCCAGCTGGTATTCCACCCGGTTGGAGGATTCCTCCAACAGCAGCTTGAACCGATCCGCGCCGAATTTTTTCAAAAATTCGTCTGGGTCTTTGGCGTCCCGCATTTGCAGAACCTTCACCTGCAAGCCCGCCTTTTCCAGGATGGGGATGGCCCGCTGGGTGGCGTTCTGTCCGGCGGCGTCGCCGTCGTAGATCAGCACCACCTGGTCGGTGTACCGGGACAGCAGGTTCGCCCCGTCCTCCGTCAAGGCGGTTCCTAGGGAGGCCACGGCGCAGTCAAAGCCATACTGGTGCAGGGCAATGGCGTCCATATACCCCTCCACCAAGATCAGATAGCCCAGCTTGCTTTTTTTGGCAAGATTTAGGGCAAACAGGTTCTTTCTTTTATTGAAAATCAAGGTTTCCGGGGAATTTAAGTACTTCGCGGCGGATTTATCCTTGTCGTTCATGATCCGCCCGCCGAACCCGATGACGTTGCCCCGGACATCGATGATGGGGAACATCAACCGGTCTCGGAACCGGTCAAAGAGATTGCCGTTTTTCTTCGACACCGTCACCAGACCGGAATCCCGCAGTTCCTGGTCGGTATAGCCCTTTTTCCGCAAGTAGTCCACCAGGTCTGTCCAGCTGTCCGGTGCGTAGCCAATGCCGAATTTCGTCAAGATGGACTTGGGCATTCCCCGTCCGGCGGCGTATCGCAGGGCCTCCGCGCCGACGGGAGCGTAAAGCTGGCTGTGATAAAACCGGGCAGCCTCCTTGTGCAGCGCCCAAAGCCGCTCCTGCTGGCGGTACCGGGACTGGTACTGCTCATCCTCCGGCACCTCCATCCCCGCCCGCTTGGCCAGAGCCCGGACGGCATCGGGGTAGCTCAGGCCCTCGATCTCCATCTCAAAGTTGATGACACCGCCGCCCTTGTGGCAGCCGAAGCAGTAGAAAATCCCCTTGTCCGGCGCTACGGAAAAGGAGGCGGTTTTCTCCCCGTGGAAGGGACACAGGCCGAACAGGTTGGAGCCGGAACGCTTCAGCGTCACATACTGCCCCACCACATCTTCAATTGGATTCCGGGCGACCAGCTCGTCAATAAAGGAAGCCGGAAAGGCCATGGCTGTCCCTCCTTTCTCTGAAAAAGTCCGCACAGGCGGCAAATCCAGTTTGCCGCAGTTGACAGTGGATAGTTGACAGTTCAGGAACCCCATAACTGTCAACTGTCAACTATTCTTCTATCCCCGAACGTTCCAGCCCATAGGGATGAAAATTTCGGTATATTTGTCCACCGCGTAGTTATCCGTCATGCCCGCGATATAGTCGCAGACCGTGCGTTCCATGCCGTCAAAGGAAAGCTGGGGCTGGAAATCCTCCGGCAGCGCCTCCGGATGGGCGATGTAATATTCGTACAGCCGCTGGAGCATGGCTTTCGCCTTGCTCTCCTCCCCTTTTGCCACCGGGTTGCGGTAGACCCGCTCGAACATGAAGGAGCGCAAATCTTTCAATGCCTTTTCCACCGTGGGAGAAAGGCGGATGCTCCCCGCCTCCCGGGAAACCCGGATGGCATCGGTCACCAGGGTGTTGATCCGGGCGCTGTGGGTGCAGCCCAGCACGTCGGAAATGGCCCGGGGAATATCCTCATTGGACAGGATGCCCGCCCGAATGGCGTCATCGATGTCGTGGTTCACATAGGCGATTTGGTCGGAGCGGCGGACAATCTGCCCCTCCAGGGTCTCCGGCCAGTGCTCTCCGGTATGGCCCAGGATGCCCATGCGTACCTCATAGGTCAAATTCAGCCCCTGGCCGTCCTTTTCCAGGTAATCCACCACCCGCAGGCTCTGTTCGTTGTGCCGGAAGGGCTTGCCCCAGCATTCGCTGAGAGCCGCTTCTCCGGCGTGGCCGAAGGGAGTGTGGCCCAGGTCATGGCCCATGGCGATGGCCTCCGCCAAATCCTCGTTCAAGCCCAGCGCCCGGGTAATGGTTCCCGCGATCCGGGAAACCTCCAGGGTGTGGGTCATCCGGGTGCGGTAGTGGTCGCCCTCCGGCCGCAGGAACACCTGGGTTTTGTGCATCAAGCGGCGGAAGGCCTTGCTGTGCACGATCCGGTCGATGTCCCGCTGGTAGCAGGTGCGCACATCCTCCTCCCGGGGTTCCTCCCACCGGGGACGGCCCAGGGACTTGTCCGCAAAGGCAGCCAGAGGATTCAGGCGCTTGTGTTCCAGGCGCTCCAATTCTTCCCGCACGGTCATGATCACCACTCCCATTGTC
>CAMEWZ010000099.1 GCA_945946745.1 uncultured Clostridia bacterium
CAGGTGGATCTGGGCACCAAGCACGCCGGCTACATCCCTTATGACGAAGTCAGCACCGATCCTTCCGTAAAGCCCGAGGATATTCTGAAGGTCGGCGACGAGATCGAAGTGTTCGTCGTCCGGGTCAATGACCAGGAGGGCACTGTGCAGCTGTCCAAGAAGAAGCTGGACGGACTGAAGGTTTGGGACGATATGGCCCAGTGGGTCGAGGATAAGACCACGGTGGAAGGCACCATCACCGAGGAGAACAAGGGCGGCCTGGTTGCCAATGTGAAGGGCATCCGCGTCTTTATCCCCGCTTCCCAGTCCGGCATCGCCAAGGGCGGCGACATGGCCGGCATGGTGGGCAAGACTGTGCAGATGAAGATTACCGAGGTCAACCGTGCCCGCCGCCGTGTGATCGGCTCCATCCGCGCCGTCACCTCCGAGGCCCGCAAGGCTGCTCAGGAGAAGATCTGGTCTGAGATCGAGGTCGGCAAGAAGTACCATGGCGTTGTGAAGTCCTTGACTTCCTACGGTGCTTTCGTGGACATCGGCGGTGTGGACGGCATGGTGCACGTTTCCGAGCTGAGCTGGAACCGGATCAAGACCCCTGCCGACGTTGTGAAGGTGGGCGACGAGATCGACGTTTACGTCATCTCCTTCGATCCCGAGAAGCACAAGATTTCTCTGGGCTACAAGACCGCTGAGATGAACCCCTGGAACCAGTTCATGACCAACTACGCCGTGGGCGATGTGGTGGATGCCAAGGTTGTCAAGCTGATGACCTTCGGCGCTTTCGCGGAGATTCTGCCCGGTGTGGACGGCTTGATCCACATTTCCCAGATCGCTGACCGCCGCATCGGCAAGCCCGAGGATGTGCTGTCTGAGGGTCAAGAGGTCAAGGTGAAGATCACCGACGTGGACGCTGAGAATAAGCGCATCTCCCTGTCCATCCGCGCGCTGCTGGAGCAGGGCAACGAGGACGCTGAGTAATTTCCAATGCAAATACCGGGGCTGCGCGCAGTCCCGGTATTTTTCATAACAAAGGAAAAGAGGGTAGAATCATGATTTATGCGATTTTGGGTTATGGTATGATGGCCTATAACCTGTACGCCGGCTTGCACGGGGGCGGCTGGATCAATTATGTATTCGCGCTGGTGTTCTTAATTCTGGGAATCCGGTACACCGTCGCGCATTTTGAGAAGAAAAATAAATCGAAGGATAAGGAGTAATCGTATGGTCAAGCATATCGTTCTGTATACGTTAAAGGAAGGTGTGGACAAGGCCGAGGCCGTTAACGTCATCGCCTCTGTTCTGGAGCCCCTGGTGGGCAAGATTCCGGGCCTTTTGAAAATGGAGATTCGCCAGGCTTACAACGGGATGGATTACGCCCTGTATTCGGAATTTGAAAGCAAGGAAGCCTTGACCGCTTACGCCACCCATCCCCTGCATCAAGAGGCCAAGACCCATTTCTTCCACCTGCTGGACAGCCGGGTGGCGGCGGATTACGAAGTGTGAGGCGAAAAGGAGACAGATCATGAAAGCGATTGTTACTGTGGTAGGCAAGGATCGAGTGGGCATCATTGCGGGTGTCTGCACCGCTCTGGCGGGCTTTAACGTCAACGTGCTGGACATCAGCCAGACCGTCATGCAGGGATATTTTACCATGATGATGGCGGCGGAGGTTTCCGCGTGCAATGTTCCTCTGGCGGAGCTGGTCACGAAGATGGACGAGATCGGCAAGGAAATGGGCCTGTCCATCCGCGTCCAGCGGGAGGACATTTTTGAAGCCATGCACCGCATTTGAGGTGACGCCATGCTGAACCGGAATGACATCCTGGCGACCCAGGATATGATCGATAAGCGCCACCTGGACATCCGCACCATCACCATGGGCATCAGCTTGATGGACTGCTGTGATCCGGATCTGGGTGTGTGCTGTGACAAGATTTATCGGAAGATTACCACCTGCGCCAAGGATTTGGTGAAGGTGGGCGAGGACATTGAGAAGGAATTTGGCATTCCCATCGTCAACAAGCGGATCTCCGTCACTCCCATTTCCATTGTGGCAGGCTCCTGCCAGACCGATTCCTATGTGGAGATTGCCAAAACCCTGGACGCGGCGGCCAAAACCTGTGGCGTTAACTTCATTGGCGGCTTTTCTGCCTTGGTGCAGAAGGGTTGTACGACCGGCGACTGGAAGCTGATCCGCTCCATCCCCGAGGCCATGCGCCAGACCGAACGGGTCTGCGCCAGCGTCAACGTGGGCTCCACCAAGGCGGGCATCAACATGGACGCCGTGGCGGAAATGGGTCGAATCATCAAGAAAACCGCCGAGCTGACGGCGGACAACGACGGCCTTGGCTGCGCCAAGGTGGTGGTGTTCGCCAACGCGGTGGAGGATAACCCCTTTATGGCCGGCGCTTTCCACGGAGTGGGAGAGCCGGAGTGCGTGCTGAACGTGGGCGTTTCCGGCCCCGGCGTAGTGTACCACGCCCTGCAGAGCGTCAAGGGCCAGCCCTTTGACGTGGTTGCGGAAACCATCAAGAAAACCGCCTTCCAGATCACCCGGATGGGCCAGCTGGTGGGCCAGGAGGCTTCCCGCCGTCTGGGGGTGCCCTTCGGCATCGTGGACTTGAGTCTGGCGCCCACCCCCGCTGTGGGAGACAGCGTAGCCCGGATTTTGGAGGAAATGGGTCTGGAGGTCTGCGGTACCCACGGAACCACCGCAGCCCTGGCCATGCTGAACGACGCGGTGAAGAAGGGCGGCGTCATGGCCTCCAACCATGTGGGCGGCCTGTCCGGTGCCTTTATTCCCGTGTCCGAGGACGAGGGCATGATCGCCGCTGCCGAGTCCGGCACTCTGGTGCTGGATAAGCTGGAAGCCATGACCTGTGTCTGCTCTGTGGGTCTGGACATGATTGCCGTGCCTGGGGACACCAGCGCGGCTACCATCTCCGCCATCATCGCGGACGAAGCCGCCATCGGCATGGTCAACTCCAAGACCACCGCCGTGCGGATCATCCCCGCACCCGGCAAGGACGTGGGCGGCCGGGTGGAAATGGGGGGCTTGCTTGGCAGCGCCCCGGTGATGCCGGTGCACGACAAGTCCAGCGAAGCCTTCGTGGCCCGGGGCGGCCGGATTCCCGCGCCGCTGCAAAGCCTCAAGAACTGATCCTGCAAGGAGGGGCATCGCCCCTCCTTGCAGACTGTCGAAAATCCCCCGTGGGGCTTTTCGACAGGTTTTTGCAGCCTGCTGCGCGCATAATTTGTTCGCCTCCGGCGAACAAATTATACACTTGCAGTCTGAGAAGTATTTTCCCCCAGGTACACGCCCTGGTGGAAAATGGATTTGAATGGGTTTGCCACAGAAGCGGCAAATTCTGCGAAGCTTTTTTGACACACTGCAAGGAGGGGCATCGCCCCTCCTTGTTTCGTTTCAGTTTAGGTTCCGGTGCTATCATGTAAATGAGGTGATTGACTGTGTTTCAGATTCTGGTGGTGGATGATGATCGAAATACCCGCATGCTGCTGAAGGCGGTGCTGGAGGCGGAGAACTATTCCGTACTGACGGCGTCGGATGGTGTACAGGCCCTACAGGTTCTGGATGAAAACCACGTTGATCTGGTGGTATTGGATGTTATGATGCCCAATATGGACGGCTATGCGTTTACCAAGACGCTCCGAGAGGGAAATGACAACCTGCCGATTTTGATGATCTCGGCCCGGCAGCTCCCAGCGGACAAGAAAAAAGGCTTCCTGGTGGGAACGGACGATTATATGACCAAGCCCATCGACGAGGAGGAAATGCTCCTGCGGATTCGGGCGCTGCTTCGCCGGGCGAGAATCGCAAGCGAACACAGGATCGTTCTGGGCGACGTGGTGCTGGACTATGATTCCCTCACGGTGACCCGGAAAGGAGAAACCCAGGAGCTGCCGCAGAAGGAATTTATGCTGCTATATAAGCTTTTGTCCTACCCGGGGAAAATCTTTACCCGCATTCAGCTGATGGACGAGATCTGGGGCGCGGACAGTGAAACCGGCTGGGAAACGGTGACGGTTCACATCGGGCGGCTTCGGCGGCGGTTTGAGGGCTGGCCGGAATTTGAAATCGTTTCGGTTCGGGGACTGGGTTACAAGGCGGTGAAAAAGGTATGAAGACCAAGAAAAAAACAGGCCAGTTCGGAATGCTGCCGCTATTTACCCTGGTGATGTTCCTTACGCTTTCCCTAAACGCGGCGATCACCGCGGTGATCGTGTTTCTGCTGGTAAGGGGCGGTATTTTGTCGGTGTCCGGCGCTTTTTTTCACGTAGCCTGGCGGTTGATTGAGGTGCACGTTCTGATCAGTCTGCCCATTGGACTGCTGGTTTCTCTGGGGGCGGTGGCGACTTTGCTGCGCCCGGTGCGCAACTTAATCGAAAGTATGGATCGTCTGGCCTCCGGGGATTTTCATACCCGGATCAATGTGGGTTCCGTGATGCGCCGGTATCCTACGTTTGTAGCGGCGGCGGAGAGCTTTAACAAAATGGCGGAGCAGTTGGAGAGCACAGAGCTGCTGCGCTCGGATTTTATCAACAATTTTTCCCACGAATTCAAAACCCCCATTGTCTCCATCGCAGGCTTTGCCAAGCTACTGCTCCGGGGAAATCTGCCCCAGGAGCAGCAGCGGGAATATCTGCAAATCATCGAAGAGGAATCCCGGCGTTTAAGCTACATGGCCACCAATGTTTTGAACTTGACCAAGGTGGAAAACCAGACGATTTTGACGGATGTCAGCGAATACAACCTGTCAGAACAGCTTCGCTCCTGCATTTTGCTGCTGCAGCGGGATTGGGAGCGTAAGGATTTGGATTTGCAGCTGGACTTTGGGGAATATACCATTCACGCCAATGAGGAACTGCTCAAACAGGTGTGGATCAACCTGCTGGATAACGCCATCAAGTTCGCCCCGATGGGCCATACAGTCCGGGTGGGCATCGGCCGGACGGCAGCCGGGGTGGGGGTAGTCATCATGAATACAGGCAGCCAGATCCCGGCGGACAAACAGGAGAAGATCTTCAATAAATTCTACCAGGCGGACGAATCCCATGTGACCAAGGGCAACGGCGTTGGTCTGGCCATCGTCAAACGAATTGTGGAGCTGCACGGCGGAACGGTAAAGGTCAGCAGCGAAAACGAAGTTACCACTTTCACGGTAGAACTGCCCCAGGGAAGCTGACAGACGTGAAATCCATACAAAAAAGCATGCCATAGCGACCAGTCCGCAGACTGGTTTGCGATGACATGCTTTTCATGCTTAATAGAACAGCAGATCCGAATAAGTGGGGTAGGGCCAGTAGGATTTGTCGGTGAGGGACTCCAGAATATCCGCCTCCCGGCGCAGATCCGCCATGGCGGGGATGACCACATCGTGGTAGTAGTCCGCGGCAGCCGCCGGCTCCTTTGGCACGGCCTCCAGGGAGAAACGAAGGGTCTCCACATGGTCATACAGGGCGTCCTGGGCGGCAGAAAGCCGGGCTGCCAGGGCTGTTTCCGCTTTGGCGCTGAGGTTCAGCGCCTTTTTACTGGCCACGCTGTCGCACAGGCTGCGGCTGTAGGCGATGGCGGCGGGTAGAATCTGATGCAGCGCCATGTCGATCATGGTTCTGGCCTCAATGCCGATGATTTTGTTGTAGGCCTCCAGATGGATGGTATACCGGGCCCGGAACTCGGTTTCAGTGAAAATCCCCCGCCGGGTCACCAGGTCGATGTTCTTGGGAGAGATATAGGTGGGCAGGGCTTTGGCGGTGGAGGAGAGGTTGCTTAGGCCCCGCCGGGCGGCTTCTTCCTTCCATTCCTCGCTGTAACCATTGCCGCTGAAAATGATTCTCTGGTGGTCAGTCAAGGCTTTACAGACCAGCTTTTGCAGGGTGGCGTCAAAATCGGTGGCGTTTTCCAGTACATCGGCGAATTTCCCCAGTTCCTCTGCCATGATGGTGTTCAGAGCGATGTTAGGCCCGGCAATGGACTGGGAGGAGCCCAGCATCCGCAGCTCAAACTTGTTGCCGGTGAAGGCCA
>CAMEWZ010000100.1 GCA_945946745.1 uncultured Clostridia bacterium
TGTATACCCCAAAAGGGTATCGAGGGTTCAAATCCCTCCTTCTCCGCCAAAAAAGAAGGACATTCCGTAAGGAATGTCCTTCTTTTTTGCTATTGGGTGGGATTTGACAGGCCGTTAAGAAAACGTGCCGGTGGCACGTTTTCAGGCCGTGGGAAAATCCATCGGTTCCGGAGCGCGGTTCGGAAGAACCGTGAACCGGAACCGATTCGTCCCAATACCGGCTATTGTTTTTTCTGCTTCCAATGCGCAAGCTTGGGCAGCTCCGCTTCAAAATAGGCCCGGGCCTGTTCCGGCGGCCAGTTTTCGTTTGCCATGTGCGCAACCAGAAAATCTGTCAGTTCCTTCTGATCTGAATAAACGAAGTTCCCATCCGTGTAGCACCATTTGCAGTATTCCTCATTAAAAGCGCCATCCGGTTCCCGGCTGGTGGTGGCATCCTCCAGCGGCATCCCGCAGCACTGGCAGACCAACTTCCGGGGTGAGCCGAGAAGGGTATTGATGGAAACGTCAAACAGCTTGGATAGCCGCTTCAGCGTTTCCGGATTGGGCTGGGCTCTCCATTTTCCCAGCGAGATACCGCCTGCCTGGTAACATGGAGCTTTTCCGCCAGCGCGTCCTGGGACAGATGGTTTTTTGTCCGCAGTTCTCGAAGAACTTCCTTGGTTTCCATGGTAATCACCTCCCCAACAGAATACCATTCCCTACAGCAAAACGCAAGCAACCGGTTGTTGCCCCCGCAGAAAAGCCCCAGGAGCATTTCGCTCCTGGGGAAATTGGTTTACGGATTCAGCGGCGGCTTGCTGCCGTAGATTCGGATAACCTCCTGCAAAAGCCATTGATCCGCTGGGCAGAATTCGTATTGCTCCGTCTGGCCGGGATGCACCCAGCGAAGCGCCGCGTGCTCCAGCGCCTGGGGAACGCCGGAATCCAGAATACAGCTCATCAGCGTCAGCCGGATGCAGATATCGGGGTATTCATACAGGCGCTGGCGGAAGATGCCCTCCACCCGAATTTGTACGGCCAGCTCCTCTTGGCATTCGCGGGTCAGTGCCTGGGCCAGGGTCTCTCCCGGCTCCACCTTGCCCCCGGGGAATTCCCACAGAAGCTCCCTGGCTTTTCCCGCCGGGCGCTGGCAGATCAAGAAGCGATCCTTCTCCCACAGCAGGGCCGCGACGACCTCCACCGGCTTCTTTCGGGTCAAGGCCACGGCGCAGACCGGCGGAACGGTCAAGCTGCCTTGCACTGTGTCCAAAGCCTCTGTGCCTGCCCGGTCATCCCAAATATGCACCTGCCAGGTTCCTTCCGGAAGGGGCACGGTGATTTCCTCCATCCCGGCGTGAAAGGCCAGGAACAGCTCCTGGGCGTCTTCGTCAATGCGGTAGAGTGCCGTGTGCCCGTCATCCCAGGGCTGGGGATGCACGTTGCGGCAAACCGCCTCCCGGGTGCGCAGCCGCAGGGAAGGGTGGGCCTTGCGGAAAGCGATCAGCCCCCGATAAAAATCCACCGTCCTGGCGCATTCCGGATCATCCAGCGTTTCCCACCTTAGCGCGTTGACCCGGTCGCCGGAGCGGTAGCTATTGTCATCGAAGCGGCCATGCCGGCCGGGCTTGGAGCGGAGCATTTCCTCGCCCGCCTGGAAGAAGGGAACCCCCTGGGACAGCAGGTAAAAGGCCGCGGCCAGGCGGTTCATCCGGGCCAGCATCTCCCGGGGCGCCTCCGGGGCTGCCAGAGCGAGACGGTCATATAGGGTATGGTTATCGTGGCAGGATACGTATTGGACGCACTGCTCCGGCTGTGCCGCCCAATGGGGCATACCCAGGAAGCAGGCATCCAGCGCCTCCCGCTGGCAGTGCCCGCCGGAAACAAAGCCCAGGGCGGTGTCCGAGAAATTGTCGCCCCGGAGCAGATCCCGGGTGGTGTCGCTGAAAAAAGCGAAGAGCGGCAGCTGGGCGGAATTTGTCTGCACCGCCAAGGAAATTCCCGGCTTGGTGGGAACCGTGGGCATCGTCCAGCCCTCGCCGTAGAACAGCACGTTGGGATGGCGCGTATGCACGGCCTCCATCACGGCGCGGATGGTGGCAATGTCCAGCAGTCCCACCAAATCAAACCGAAATCCGTCAATATGGTATTCCTCCACCCAATAGCACACGGAATCGACAATATATTTTCGCACCATGGCCCGTTCGGAGGCGGTGTCGTTGCCGCAGAAGGAGCCGTTGGAATAGCACCCCTCCGGGCTGATCCGGCTGAAATAGCCGGGGACAATTTTGTTAAAACAGAAGCTGCCGGAATCGTAGACGTGGTTATATACCACGTCCATCACCACGCTCAAACCGGCGTCGTGGAGGCTTTTCACCAGCTGTTTCATTTCCTTGACCCGGACAGCGCCATGGAAGGGATCGGTGGCGTAGGAGCCCTCCGGCACGTTGAAGTTCACAGGGTCATAGCCCCAGTTGTACTGGGGATTGCGCCGGGCCTCGTCGGTAAACCCAAAGTCAAACACCGGCAGCAACTGAACATGGGTCACGCCCAACTGACGGATGTGATCCAATCCGGCGGGGTGCTTTCCCTTGGTCAAGGCGCCGGTCTGGGTCAGCGCCAGGAATTTCCCCCGGTTGCGCAGACGGCAGCCCCGGTGCATGGAAAAATCCCGCACATGCAGCTCATAAATCACCGCATCGGTCAAGGACGCGCCGGCATGGGGATCGGTGTCCCGCTCCCAGCCCTGGGGGTCTGTATCCGCCAGATCGATGACCATGGCCCGCTGGCCGTTGACACCCACGGCCCGGGCATAGGGGTCGCAGGCCTCGTTGAACTGCCCATCCACCAGCACCAGGTAGGTATAGTAGATGTTCTTCAGATTCCCGGGGAGTCTCGCCACCCAGGTGCCCTGGACGTCCCGGGTCATGGAAACCTGCCGCAGCAGGTCGTTTGCCTCCGCCGCACCGCCGCGATAGAGCCGCAGATACACCTCCTGGGCGGTGGGAGCCCACAGCCGGAAGGCCGTTTCCAGCGGTGTCCAGCGGGAGCCAAGGTCATTGCCGGAATAGGTAAATTCCGATTCAAATTCGTCGGTGGCGTAACGTTCAAACATAAAAGTGGACATACTCCTTACTGGGCAGACAGCCTAACGGAAAAATTATAGCACAGAGGTGGAATCCTGTAAAGACAAACCAAAGAAACGTTTCCAAATTCCCGGCAGGAAATTTTACAATGCCTGGGTGGAAGGCTTTACAATGCAGCGGTATCTTGATTATGAAAAACAGGGAAAAGAAAGGAACGCTATGACTTACGAAGAAGTACGCCGGGATCCGGCGGTACAGGTATACATTGCCCAGGCAGATGCCTCCATGGAGGCTCTGGGCTTTACAGAGCACAGCTTTGCCCACGTGACCCGGGTGGCAAAGCTGGCGGGAGATCTTTTGCAGACCCTAAACTATCCGGCCCGAACCGTGGAGCTGGCCCGGATCGCCGGGTATCTGCATGACATTGGAAACATTGTCAACCGGGTGGATCACAGCCAGAGCGGGGCCGTGATGGCCTTTCGGATTCTGGATCGGATGAATTTCCCGCCGGAAGAAATCGCGGCCATCGTCACCGCCATCGGCAACCATGACGAGGGCAACGGCGTCCCGGTGAACGCCCTGGCCGCGGCGCTGTTCCTGGCGGACAAATCGGATGTCCGCCGCAGCCGGGTTCGCAAGCAGGCGGACATTGCGCTGGACATCCATGACCGGGTAAACTATTCCGTGACGGATTCCCGGCTGGAGATCGACAAGGAGCAAAGGATTATCGGCCTGGAACTGACGGTGGATACCCAGGTCAGCTCGGTGATGGAGTATTTCGAGATTTTTATGAAGCGGATGCTCCTGTGCCGCCAAGCCGCCCAGCGGCTGGGCCTGACCTTCCAGCTCTCCATTAATGGTCAAAAATTGTTATAATAGGAAAAGCCCGCAGAATGGTGGCCTCCACTCTGCGGGCTTGCTATGTTATCCCAATCGGGCGATCGTGCTGCGGATACGCTGTTCGGTGCGCTCCGCGCCCAGCAGCTGCATCACGGTGTACAGGTCAGGAGAATTGGTCTTGCCGGTGACCGCCAGGCGGATCATGGTGGACACATCCGCCACGGTGCCGGGGTAGGCGGTGGGGTTTGCCTTATAGGCCTTCATGTCGGTGGTAAAGCCCACAGCCTCGGTGATGGCCTTGACCTTGTCAAACCAAACGCCGGAATCGTCGGCGGGATCGTAGCTGTCCAGGAACCGGTTCAGCACGTTGGCCACCAGATCCTTGGAGAACTTCTCGTCGAACACCGCGTCCTCCAGATATTCGTCATAGAACAATCCCATATAAGGCTTGGCGTCCTTCCAGACCGCCAGATCCTTCCGGGGCTTCTTGCCACCCCGGCCGATGGCGAGGATTTTCTTGGCGTACTCCGGGTCAGCTTCCAGCTTCGCGGCAAAGTCCGGGTCAAATTCCTTCGCCCAAGCCACCAGCAGGCCGTAGACGGTGTCCGCGTCCATCCGGGAGATGACATTCTTGGATACGTCCACCAGCTTGGCGTAGTCAAACAGGCTGCCTGCCGGGTTCAGCTTCTTGGGGCTGAACTTGAAGGAATCGATGTCCGCGTCGGGATTGGCTCGCCGCCAGTCCTCGAAGTTGGAATTCAGAACGGTCATCAGATATTCCCGCATGGAGGCGATGGGGAAGCCCTCTGCCTTGTAATAGGTCAAAGCCAGCTCCGGATCCTTGCGCTTGCTAAGCTTGCGCTTGGAGTTGCCGTCCATCTTCATCAGAGGCCCAATGTGGACGTACTTGGGCAGCTTGAAGCCCAGAGCCTGGAATAGCTGGATGTGGAAGGGCAGGCTGGGCAGCCATTCGTCGCCCCGCACCACATGGGTGGTGCGCATCAGGTGGTCGTCCACCGCATGGGCAAAGTGGTAGGTGGGGATGCCGTCGGATTTCAGCAGCACATGATCCACGTTGTTCTCGGTGATGGTCAGCTTGCCCTTTACCAGGTCGTCGAATTTGAACTGGTTTTCGATGGAACCCTCGGAGCGGAAACGCAGCACCCAGGGATTTCCAGCGGTAAGCTGGGCCTGGATGTCAGCCAAAGAGCGATCCCGCCAGATGGCGTAGGTGCCGTAATAGCCGGTGGTCTCCTTATTCGCCTCCTGCTTTTCCCGAATGGCGGACAGTTCCTCCTCGGTGCAGAAGCAGGGATAGGCCTTGCCCTCGGACACCAGTTTCTTGGCGAACACATGGTAGATGGCCGCCCGCTGGCGCTGGCGGTAGGGGCCGTAAGCGCCCTTGTCGCCGTCGATGGTGGCGCCCTCGTCAAACTGGATATGATAGAATTTCAGAGAATCAATGAGCACCTCCACAGCGCCGGGAACCTCCCGTTTGGCATCGGTGTCCTCCACCCGCAGAAACAGCACGCCGCCGGACTGGTGGGCCATCCGCTCGGAGATCATGCCCTGCACCAGATTGCCCAGGTGCACGAAGCCGGTAGGGGAGGGCGCCATCCGGGTGACCACCGCGCCCTCGGGAAGATTCCGCTGGGGGAAGCGGGCCTCGATTTCCTCCGGGGTTTCGGTGACATCCGGAAACAAAAGCGCCGCCAAAGCCTGATAATCCATAAAGTTTACCTCTCTTGCTCGTAAATTTCTAGCATAAAGTATACCACACACGGCTGGAGAAATCAATCGGGGAAACCCAGGAGAAGATAGAAAATGCCCTTGCACAATTGGTGCAACTGTGTTAAAATATCCAAAACCATACACGAAAGAAGCGTGAACCACAATGAGCGACGTGATTACCGAAACCCCCAAGAAGCGGATGCTCTCCGGCATCCAGCCCAGCGGCGACCTGCACCTGGGCAACTATTTGGGCGCGATCAAGAATTGGAGCGCCCGGTCTGACCTGTATGAGTGCTTCTACTTCATGGCGGATATGCACACCATCACCGTCCGGCAGGTTCCGGCCGACCTGCGCCGCCGGACGTTGGAGCAGCTGGCCCAGTACAT
>CAMEWZ010000101.1 GCA_945946745.1 uncultured Clostridia bacterium
TCCGGCTGACGCTGCTGATGGAACTGCTGGGCGCCGGTGTGATGGCGCCGGTCTTCTGCCGGGATTACGGCCCGCGGGGTTTTTGGATGGCGCTGTTTCATTCCGTATCCGCCTTCTGCAACGCCGGCTTCGACTTGATGGGAGAAACGGCTCCCTTCTCCTCGCTGACAAGCTACGCCGCCGACCCGGTCATCAACCTGACGGTGATGCTGCTGATTGTGGTGGGCGGCATTGGGTTTCTGACCTGGGACGATGTTCGTGCCAACGGCATTCATCTACACAAATACCGGATGCAAAGCAAGGTCATTCTGAGTACCACCGCTGTGTTGCTGGCTGTTCCGGCCGTGTATTTTTTCTTTCTGGAATTTTCCCAGCTTCCCTTGGGGGAGCGGATTCTCGCCGCGTTGTTCCAAGCGGTTACGCCCCGGACGGCTGGGTTTAACACCGTGGACTTGACCCAGCTGAGTGAGGCGGGACAGGCCATCACCATCGTGCTGATGCTCATCGGCGGCAGTCCCGGCTCCACCGCTGGCGGCATGAAAACCACCACCGTGGCCGTCCTGTTCGCCACGGCCATTTCCACCTTCCGCAGGAAGGAATACACCCATTTTTTTGGCCGCAGAATGGATGACGATGTGGTCAAAAACGCGGCGACCATTCTGCTGCTGTACCTGGCGCTGTTCTTCTTCGGGGGACTGACCATCAGCATCGCCGAGGGGCTGCCCATTTTGACCTGCCTGTTTGAAGCCGCCTCCGCAGTGGGCACCGTAGGGCTGACCCTGGGCATCACCCCCAGTCTCGGCATGATCTCCCGTGGGATCTTGATTTTGCTCATGTTCTTCGGCCGGGTCGGCGGGCTGACACTGATTTTCGCGGCTCTGTCCGGTGTGCAGCGGAATGTATCCAAGCTGCCCCGGGAAAAAATAACGGTAGGATAAAGGAGATTACTATGAAATCCATCTTATTGATCGGTCTTGGCCGTTTTGGAAAGCACATCGCCATGCACCTAAATCAGCTGGGTCATCAGGTCATGGCCGTGGACAATGTGGAGGAACGGGTGGAATCGGCACTGCCCTTCGTGACCAACGCCCAGATTGGGGACAGCACTAACGGGGATTTCCTGGAATCCCTGGGCATCCGGAACTTCGACGTGTGCATCGTAGCCATTGGAAACGACTTTCAAAGCTCCCTGGAAACCACCTCCTTGCTGAAGGAACTGGGCGCCAAGCTGGTGGTAGCACGGGCCGCCCGTGACGTGCAGGAGAAATTCTTGCTGCGCAACGGGGCGGACGAGGTGGTTTACCCGGAAAAGCAGCTGGCCAAATGGACGGCCATCCGCTACAGCGCCGACCACATTCTGGACTACATCGAATTGGACGACGATCATGCCATGTTCGAAATTCCCGTTCCCCCCTCCTGGGCGGGCCGCTCCATCGGTCAGATCGACATTCGGAAAAAATACAACATCAACATCATGGGCATCAAGCGTGGCGGCAAGCTGGAGCTGTCCCTCTCCCCGGACATGGTACTGACGGAAGGCTCCACCATGCTGGTGCTTGGAAAGAACAAGGATCTGCAAAAGTGCTTCCGGATCTAACCGGAGGGCCCCTGCCGGACTGGAGGAATGCGTATGATGAGTCTGCTGCTGTTGGCGGCTCTGGCAGCCGCGGCCTTTTTCGGTTTTCGTCTGATGAAAAAGCTGGATGCTTTTCTGGAAGAAAACCAGCGCAGGCTGGCGGATGCAGAAGAATCCCCAAATCCGTAGAAATCCATTTCCAGCTGTGCTATAATGGATGAAAAACCGTTGCCACCCGCCGTTGAGGGCGGCAGCAACGAAACACGCAGGAGGACTGGACATGGAATCGGAGAAGCGCAGCCGGGGAAAGCTGAAGATCTACTTTGGCTACGCTGCCGGAGTTGGAAAAACCTATGCCATGCTGTGCGCAGCCCACCAGGCAAGCAGCCAGGGCACGGATGTGATTCTGGGATACATCGACCCCCATGCCCATCCCCAAACCGCCGCGCTGATGTCCGGCCTGGAGCAGCTGCCCACCAGACAGGTGGGGGCAAGCCGGGAATTTGACATTGACGCGGCGCTGGCACGGAAACCCCAGCTCATCCTGGTGGACGAATTTGCCCACACCAACGCCCCCGGCAGCCGGCACGCAAAGCGCTTTCAAGATATCCAGGAGCTGCTAAACGCCGGGATCGGTGTCTATACCACAGCCAACGTCCAGCACATTGAAAGTCTGAACGATACCATCGCCTCTATCACCGGCGTTCCCGTGGAGGATCGGATTCCGGATTCCGTCTTTGACCATGCCGATCAAGTGGAGCTGGTGGACATCGAGCCGGCTGTCCTTCTGGAGCGGATGGCCCCTCCCTTCTTCTCTCTGGAAACCCTCACGGCCCTAAGAGAAATCACCCTGCGCCGCTGTGCCGACCGGGTCAATCTGCTCACCGGTAACCAAAGCGTCTATCACACCGACGAGCATATCCTGGTCTGCCTGTCCTCCTCCCCCTCCAACGCCAAAATCATCCGCACCGCCGCCCGGATGGCCCGGGCCTTTCGGGGCATTTTCACCGCCCTCTTTGTGGAAACCCCCGGCACCAAAGCCATGCATCCCGAGGACAAGCAGCGGCTGCGGGAAAATATGCGTCTGGCCCAACAGCTGGGCGCCACCATCGAAACCGTCTATGGCGAGGATGTTCCCTATCAGATCGCGGAGTTTGCCCGGCTTTCCGGCGTTTCCAAAATCGTCATCGGCCGCAGCACCGCAACCCGGAGGCGCATTTTCAGCAAGCCCACCTTGACGGAGCGCTTGATCGCCACCGCTCCCGGCCTGGACATTCACATCATCCCCGATGCCAATGCCGCTGGCAGCTATCTGGAGCAGCGGCGCAGGAGCCTCCGGGTTTCCACTGTCTCCCCTTCCGACCTCATCAAGAGCCTGCTGGTCTTGCTGGCAGCCACCGCCATCGGCTTTGCTTTTGATGCCTGCGGGTTTACCGAGGCAAATATCGTCGCGGTCTATCTGTTCGCCGTGCTGGTGATCTCCGTCATTTCCTCCAGCCGTCTGTGCGGGCCGCTGGCATCCCTGGTCAGCGTGCTGGTGTTCAACTTCTTTTTCACAGTCCCCCGGTTTACCTTTCATTTTTATGACACGGATTACCTGGTGACCTTTTCCATCATGTTCATGGTCTCCCTGCTCACCGGTTCTCTGGCCACCCGGCTGAAGGACAACGCCAAGCAGTCTGCCCGGGCAGCATTCCGTATCAAGATTCTGTTTGAGACAAACCAGCTGCTGCAAAAGGGGAAGGACGAGCCTTCCGTTGTCAACGCCGCTGCCGGTCAATTGCTGAAGCTGCTGCGGAAGGATCTGGTGATCTACCTGGCGGATGGAAACGCGCTGGCATCTCCTCAAATCTTCCGCGCCGAGGGCAGCAATCAAGCCGATCTGACTACGGAAACGGAACGCATCGTTGCCGACTGGGTTTTGCGGAACAACAAGCACGCAGGCGCCACCACCGATACTTTGTCCGATGCCCGGTGCCTGTACCTGGCCATCCGGGTAAACCACCATGTTTACGGGGTTGTGGGCATTGCTCTGGAAGGCATCCCTTTGGATCCCTTTGAAAACAGCGTGCTGCTGTCCATCCTTGGAGAATGCGCCCTGGCGCTGGAAAACATCAAAAATGCCCGGGAAAAAGAGGAGGCCGCCATTCTCGCCAAAAACGAGCAGCTGCGGGCAAACCTGCTGCGCTCCATCTCCCACGATCTGCGCACGCCGCTGACCTCCATCTCCGGCAGCGCCGGTAATCTGCTGGCCAACTACCAAAAAATGGATGACAGTACCCGGCTGCAAACCTTCACCGATATCTATGATGACTCCATGTGGCTGATCAGCCTTGTGGAAAATCTGCTGGCGGTCACCCGCTTCGAAAACGGGAAAGTGCATCTGACCCAATCCGTGGAGTTGATGGACGAGGTGGTTGCGGAGGCGCTGCGGCATATCAACCGCAAGAGCAAGGAGCACACCATTCGTGTCACCGCCTCTCAAGATCTGATTCTGGCAAAAATCGACACCAAGCTGATCGTCCAGGTTCTCATCAACCTGGTGGACAATGCCATCAAATATACCCCTGTCGGCTCCGTGATTGAAATTCACACCCAGCTGCGCGCCCCTTGGGTGAGCGTATCCGTTTCCGACAACGGTCCCGGCATCCCCGATGACCGGAAGGACAAGGTGTTCGAAATGTTCTACAGCGGCGCCAACCAGATCGCGGACAGCCGCCGCAGCCTGGGTTTGGGACTGTTCCTTTGCAAGGCCATAATCACTGCCCACGGCGGCAGCATTTCCCTGTCCGACAATTCGCCGTCCGGAAGTATTTTTACCTTTACATTACCCGCTGGGGAGGTTGCATTCCATGAATAAGCCCTTGATTCTGGTTGTGGAGGACGATCCTCCTGTGCGCAATCTGATCACAACCACGCTGAAAACCAACGATTACCGATATTTGGTCGCCGCCGACGGAGAAAAAGCCATTCTTCTGGCCTCCTCCCACAATCCGGACATCGTGCTGCTGGATCTGGGCCTGCCGGATATGGACGGTGTGCAGGTCATTCAGAATATTCGCTCCTGGTCGAACCTGCCCATCATCGTTCTCAGCGCCCGGAGTGAGGACTCGGATAAAATCGAGGCCCTGGACGCAGGCGCGGACGACTATCTGACCAAACCCTTCTCCGTGGAGGAGCTGCTGGCCCGGCTGCGGGTGATCCAGCGGCGGTTGTCCTATATGACGGCGGAAATGCTGGCCGCCAATTCCGTATTTGTCAACGGCAAGCTGCGGGTGGATTATGCCGGAGGCTGCGCTTATCTGGACGGCCAAGAGCTGCATCTGACGCCAATCGAATACAAGCTGCTGTGCCTATTATCCAAAAATGTGGGAAAGGTTTTGACCCACACCTTCCTCACCCAGAATATCTGGGGGCGGAACTGGGACAACGATGTGGCCTCCCTGCGGGTTTTCATGGCCACTCTGCGCAAAAAACTGGAGCCGACGCCGGACTCTCCCCAATACATCCAGACCCACATTGGCGTGGGCTACCGGATGATGAAAGTGGAATAATGCTGTCCATGCAAAAGCACCCCATTGGATTGCCCAATGGGGTGCTATTTCTCTGGATTGTTCACACCGGCGCGTCGGTCTTCGCCTCATGGCGAATGAGATTGAATACCACCAAATACATGACCACCACAAATACCACAAATACCAGGGTGGACTGGGTGGTTCCGCTCATGCAGCAGGTATCGTAAACCCCGTGGAGCAGCACTGGGAACAGGTAACTCAGTACCAGATTCCACCGGCAGCCACCCGCATTGCCCCTGTCAAAGCAGCGCTTTGCCCTGCCGTAAAAAACGCCCATAAACACCGCAAAGCCCATATGTCCGGGAACCGCCAGAATGGCTCTGGGCAGCGCCACGGACAGGCCGTAGCTGAACACATACTTCACATTCTCAAAGGCGGCAAAGCCCAGGGATACGAACACCGCATAGACAATGGCATCAAAACGGAAGTTAAATTCCGGCTCCCGCCAGGTTCGGCAGTACAGGAAGAAAAACTTGGTTCCCTCCTCCACAGCGGCTACCACCAGGAATGCCAGCAGCCACACATACTTGGGATCCTCCCCATCCACCGTGGCATCCAGTACCAATTGTCCCAGACTTTCCAGCACGATGGCCGCCAGAGCGGCAAGCACGCCCTTCCATACCAGGCTGCCCAGCAGCCAGGGCGATTCCCGCTCAATCCGATCCTGCCGGTACACATACCGCATCAAAAACAGCGCGGGCACCACTGCGGCCAGAACGTACAACGCCATCAAATAGAACGCCGGTGCCATCACCAGCGGCGCAAAAAAGAACATCTGCATCCTCCTCCATTTTCT
>CAMEWZ010000102.1 GCA_945946745.1 uncultured Clostridia bacterium
CCGCGCATTTCCAAGCGGTATTCACTCATAGAGCAGACCTCCTATCCTATTGCGTTATTCAAGACTTTGTTTCGTCTCAGTGGAGGGCGGAATGGCTTCTGCCTTCCACTCAAAGGAAACCTCTGGAAATGTGGGGTGGGCTGCAAGCAGCCCACCCACAACGAAATGACAGGATATTAGCCGAAGTAAGCGGCATCAACCTTGACGTAGTCAACCCAGTAGTAGTTGTCCATGGGTTCGCCGTTCAGAGCCTTAACAGCCACATCAACAGCGGTGTGGGACTGGCCAATGTGGTCGTTCAGAACGGTACCGGTCATGGTGCCCTTCTGAACCATTTCCTGGCACTCGTCCAGAGCGTCAACGCCCAGCAGGTAGATGTCCTCACCGACCTTACGGCCAGCGGCTTCGATGGCGGCAGCAGCGCCCAGAGCCATAGCGTCGTTGTTGCAGAAGACAACCTCGATCTGATCGCCGTACTGAGCCAGAGCAGCGGCTACGATTTCCTGACCCTTGGTCTGATCCCAGTTACCAACGTTCTTGACCAGCTCCTTGACTTCGATGCCGGCATCGGTCAGAGCCTTGACGGAGAACTCGGTACGGTACTGCGCATCGGGGTTCTCGGGGTCGCCAACGACCATGACGTAGGAAACAACGCCGTCGCCGTTGATGTCGCCGTGGTTGTCCAGCTCGGCAACGATCTCGCCCTGGTAAGTACCGGACTGACGGGCGTCAGCACCGACGTAGCACACGGTGGGGTTGTTGATGATGCCGGGGTAGGACTCGTCGCCGTTGTCGCCCAGAGGCTCACGGTTGATGAGAACCAGAGGAATGCCGGCAGCCACGACCTTGTCGATGATGACTTCGGCAGAGGAGGTCTGAACCAGGTTGCAGATGATAACATCCATGCCCTGGGTGATGAAGGTGTCGATCTGGTTGGTCTGCTCACCCATGTCGTTCTTGCCGTCGACCATGGTGACGTTGTACTTGACAGTGTCGGTCTCCAGGGTCTTGAAGTAAGCCTCGATCTCCTGGCGGTACAGGGTCATGAAGTTATCGTTGTACTGGTAGATGGCAACACCGACGTTGTAGGTCTTGACATCAGAGGCGGGCTCGGCAGCGGCAGCCTTCGTCTCGGCGGGAGCAGCAGCCTGGGTTTCCGTGGTCTTGCTGCCGCCGCAAGCGACCAGGGTCAAGGCCAGAGCCAGAACCAGCAGCAGGGAAATGAGCTTTTTCATTTGTTTTCCTCCTAAAATGAAAATGATGTATGCTAAAACCGGTTTTCCCGGGATCAGCCAAAGGATTCTCGTTCCCAGGAACTGGGAACGCAAGAAAAGGACGTCCTTTTCTTACAAAATGTGAAAATCTTTTTCAACCACAGATAATATAGCACCAGTTCACAATTTTGTAAAGCTTTTCTTATATTTTCAGCAAATAGTCTCATATCGCCGTTCTATTTTTGTGCATATCATACAATTTTCGATATATCAAGAAGATAACGCAAAAAGCCCCTCCGTCATGGACGGAGGGGTAAAATCGGCCAAATTCCACTATTTTTCGTTCAATATCCCCTGGATTCTCTCCAAAGTGTTTTTCACCAAAACGTCCGGCTTGAGATATCGCCGGTAGTAGTCCGCGTTGGCCAGCTTCATGGCGTACAGGGCATCCGGATCCTCCACCAAACGATGCACCGCCTGGATACATTCTTCTCCAGTTGTAAAGGGCAGGTAGTGTTTTCCCTCTTGAAAATCCCCCGGAACGCTGTAGTGGAAGGTCTCGTTGACGATGGCCTTCGCCGCCGCCACGTACTCTCCGGTTTTCCAGCCGATGCTCTCATGCAGTCCGATGGTACCAATGCAGATATCACATTCGTGGAGCAGCTTCAGATATTTCTTCCGCTCTGTGTATTGGTTCGGCACGATCAGCTCCGGGGCCAAGGATCTGGACAGGGCCGTGTCATTCAAGCCGCCAAAGAAGGCGTCGCCATAGCGGCTGCGCAGAGTATGGAGGATCTCGATCCGGGATTCATTGATCTGCCTGCGTTCCGCATTGACACTTTCCGGCAGGGACGGATCGTGGCTGTCCCACAGCCGGGTCAGAAAGAGGATCTTCACCGGCTCCCCAGCCTTCGGCGTTGCGTTTCCCTCAAACACCTCCGGGACAAAGTATTTGTCCGGTGTCCGCCCCAGCAAGGGCTTGACCAGCGCCTTCCACTTTGGCTCCTGGATGGGATCCCCCGGGCAGGTCACATGGTAGTTAAAGCCCAGCGGATAGATTTTTCCGGCATACTCCGGGAAAAGCGCCTGGTTCTTTTCCTGGGAGAAACTGCGTTTAAAGTAGAAATCGCAGTTTTCCAGACCCTTTCGCATATTGTCCGGATCCTGGTAGCCGTCCCACAAGTCATAGACGATCCGCTGCCCCCGATACCGGGCCAGCAGCACCGGCAGGCCATGGAAGGGATTTCCCGAATCCCTGGAAACATTTTCCAGCTCCACCCGCCAATCCTGGGGATTCAGCAGCAAAAAACCGGCAAGGATCTGAGACAGATGCTCGATGGTGGAGGGAATGGTGACGTGAATGGTTTCCATGGGCATTCTCCTTATACTTCCCAAGGGAAGGGTTTTCCGGGAAGTACGGATTCTTTCAGATATCGGAAGGTCTCCTGCTCCCCTTTTTCCGCCAGCAGCGTCAAAATGTAACGCAACTGCCGGGCAGTGTCGGGGTGCATCAGCTCCTTCTCCCGGCTTTTTTCAAAGTAGGTTAGGGCGGAATCATCCCGGTAGGCCTTGCCCTGGTAGGTCATGCAGGCAGCCCTTCTATCCATCACCATCTCCACCAGATATTTCCGGGGCATGGGAATGGCTTCATAGTTGCGGGTCTGGCGGTTCATATCTGTCCAATATTCATAGTGGTGGCGGTTGCGGCCCTTGTGGTGCATCCAGGCCTCGCTGTAGCCCTTCTCCTCCCGCTCGGCGGCGTTGGGGCTGCGGTTGCCCTGGTAGTATTTCGCTCCGGCCCAAAACTCTGTCAGCGAATATTTGGACAGATCATGGGTCAGGCCCTGCCAGTAAAGCCCCACCCGGAAACAGCCGCAGCAGACCAGCCAGCGGTGATGGGTAATGGTTTTGAGATGCTGCCATGGCTTCATAGAATCGCGCCTCCTTGGTATCCTTGGGTTCTATTATAGCCCGAACCCCGCCGGAATGCAAGGGCAGGATGGACAAATCGAAAAGGCGGGGTCGCGCCCCGCCTTTTCGATTATCCTTCGTTGACCACGATCTCGCTGACCTTCAGGCCGGGATTTCTCCGGCAGGTGAAGTCGATGGCCCAGAAGCTGGAGAAAACCAGCAGACTGCGGCCCCGGTAGTCCTCCAGCAGCTCCGCGTCGGAGCCCAGGTTCAGATCCCCCAATTCGCCGGGATACTCGTCGATTAGGCGAATCTCCTCGTAGGGCAGGGTCTCCATCCGCAGCTCCACACCATACTCATTCTTCATCCGGTACTGGAACACGTCGAATTGCAGCGTGCCCACAACGCCCACGATGACCTCCTCCATGCCGGAATTCGGCACCTTAAAGATCTGAATGGCGCCCTCCTGGGCGATCTGCTCCGTGCCCTTGACGAATTGCTTGCGCTTCATGGAATCCTTGGCAGACACCCGGCAGAAATGCTCGGGGGCAAAGGTCGGAATGCCGGAATAGGCAAACTTCTTACCCGGCACGGTGATGGTATCGCCGATGGCAAAGATGCCCGGGTCAAACACGCCGATCACGTCTCCGGCGTAGGCCTCCTCCACGATCTCCCGCTCGGCAGCCATCAGCTGCTGAGGCTGACTTAGGCGCATTTTCTTCTTGCCCTGGACGTGGTAGTATTCCTTGTCCCGCTCGAACTTACCGGAGCAGATGCGCATAAAGGCCAGCCGGTCTCGGTGGGCCTTGTTCATGTTGGCCTGGATTTTAAAGACAAACGCGGAGAAATCCGGGTCAAAGGTATCGATGACGCCGCAGTCGGCAGTCCGGGGCAGGGGCGGCGGCGTCAGCTTTAGGAAGGCCTCCAGGAACGGCTCAATGCCAAAATTGGTCAGTGCGGAGCCGAAGAACACCGGAGAAAGCTGACCGGCCCGGACAGCCTCCAGATCCATCTCCCGCCCGGCGGACAGTAGCTCCACGTCGTCGATGAGCTGGCGGTGCTTTGCCTCGGAGTCCAGCAATTCCGCAACCACCGGGTCATACAGATCCACTTCCATCTTATCCGCCCGCTTCTTTCCGGACACGCCGGAGAAGAACAGCAGCTCCGCCTTCTCCCGGTCGTAGACGCCCTGGAAGTCCTTGCCGGAGCCAATGGGCCAGTTCATGGCGTAGGTCTCAATGCCCAGCTCCCGCTCCACCTCGTCCAGCAGGTCGAAGGGATCCTTGGCCTCCCGATCCATTTTGTTGACAAAGGTGAAAATGGGAATATGCCGCATGGCGCAGACCTTGAACAGCTTCCGGGTCTGAGGCTCCACGCCCTTGGCGCCGTCGATGACCATGACGGCGGAATCGGCGGCCATCAGAGTTCGGTAGGTATCCTCGGAGAAGTCCTGGTGGCCCGGGGTGTCCAGGATGTTGATGCAGAAACCGTTATACTGGAACTGCATCACAGACGAGGTCACGGAAATACCGCGCTGCTTTTCGATCTCCATCCAGTCGGAGGTGGCGGCGCGGGAATTTTTCTTTCCCTTGACCACACCTGCCTGGGCGATGGCGCCGCCGTAGAGCAGGAACTTTTCGGTCAGGGTGGTTTTACCGGCGTCGGGGTGGGAAATAATGGCAAAGGTACGCCGCCGGCTGATTTCTTCTACTAAATTGGACAAATGTCATCCCTCCAAAAAATTTTGTCGATCACACAGTACCGGGATGGCTAATGGGGACCACGAAACAACATAATAGCCTCCAAAATTGGTATGATTTCCAACAAACTCATTTAGTTTACCATATTATTCGGCAACTTACAAGGGGAAAATGAAAATTCTGTTGATATGCCAAGGAGAGAACGTACTTTTCTTGGTTCGCCAAGAAAAGTACCAAAAGAAGGGGCCATAGGAGAGGCGCTGAGTTGCTTGCTCCCGCAAGCAAAGCCGCCCTCTCCTATGTACCTCTCCCGGCGCGCACTTGGCGACCTTGCAGCACCTTAACGGGCAAAATTAGCAAGACTCCGTACTGTAACGTTGGCGGGGGCTGCGCTCTCCCCGCCCTGCCGAGAAAAGGCAACGATTCTCTACAGCACTTTCCAGCAGGCAAAAAGTCGGAACACTTTTTGCCTGCCCCGCATGAATTAATGAGGTACACGCTGAACGAAATGCGCGCCGGGGAGTTTCTTAAGAGGGGTGGTGCTCCGCGCAGCGAATCTAAATTATTATGATTGCCGGTGGCAATCATACCTCTATTCATCGGCTTTGGCGCGCGGGAGCGCGACACTCAGCGCCCCTTAAGCCGACTTCTTTGGTTACTTTCTTGTTCGGAGACAAGAAAGTAACACGCCCCATGACGTTTGTATGCACCTGATGACAACGGACAATGCCCTCCCATAAAAAATGGCCCCCCGTTTTCACGGGAGGCCATTGGCTTATGGAAGGAAAAACGCTTAGGCCTTGCCGGCGCAGCCCAGGACGTCCACCAGCTTGTGGCGAACCAGCTCCTTGATGTTGGCACGGGCGGGCTTCAGATACTCGCGGGGATCGAACTTGTCGGGATGCTCGTTGAAGAACTCCCGGATGGTGCCGGTCATGGCCAGACGCAGGTCGGAGTCAATGTTGATCTTGCACACGGACAGCTCGGCAGCGTGGCGCAGCTGCTCCTCGGGGATACCCACGGCGTCGGGCATCTTGCCGCCGTGCTCGTTGATGGCCTTCACGAAGTCCTGAGGCACGGAGGAAGAACCATGCAGCA
>CAMEWZ010000103.1 GCA_945946745.1 uncultured Clostridia bacterium
GTGATATTTGTATTTTATTATTTGACTTTCGGAGGTTATCATGCTAGGTCAACGAATCAATCAGCTGCGTCTGTCCTGTGGCTGGAGCCAGGTCGCGATGGCGAAAAAGCTGAACATCACAAAGCAAACCGTATCCAACTGGGAAAACGAAAACATCATGCCCTCCATCGAAATGCTGGTGCGGCTGTCCTCCCTTTTCCAGGTTTCCACGGACTATCTGCTGGGTTTGGAAAACGCCCCCCGTCTCAGCGTGGAAGGACTCCCCACCGATGTGGTTGCCCATTTAAGCCAGCTGATCGAAGATTTTCGCCGCAATGGCTGCCCTGCCTCGCCTGCCGATGAATAACAGCGCCTCCCAGGGAAACAATACCCTGGGAGGCGTTGCTATGAAAAAGGAAAAACCCCTGGGCATCGCGCTGGCCGGCTTTGGCGCCGGGACAGTCACCGGGCTGTTTGGCGCCGGGGGCGGTATGGTGCTGGTGCCGCTGCTGACGCTGCTGACCAATCTTAAGGACACGGAGATTTTTCCAGCCTCCATCAGCATCATCCTTCCCATCTGTCTGACCTCTCTGGCACGCACATCCGATGCCGTTATCTGGCAGCAGGCCCTTCCCTACCTTCTGGGCAGCGCACTGGGCGGCTTTGCGGCGGGAAAATGGGGCAGAAAAATCCCGGTGCTTTGGCTGCACCGGGGATTGGGGATTCTGATTCTCTGGGGAGGCTGGCGGTATTTATGCTAGAAGGGATGCCAATGGCGCTGGTGGTGGGAACGGTACTGGGGTTTCTCTCCGGGATTGGCGTCGGCGGCGGGAGCCTGCTCATCTTGTGGCTGACGCTGGTATTGGGGATGGAGTACCCTGCCGCCCGGATTCTGAATCTGCTGTTTTTCCTCCCCGCCGCGGGCATCGCCTGCTTCTTCCGCTGGCGGCAGGGACAGCTGCGGCTGGGGGCGATTCTGCCCGCCATCGTCAGCGGGTGCATCGGGGCGGCGGTGTTTTCCCGGATCGGAACGGTGCTGGACACCGCCCTTGTGAAAAAGCTGTTCGGCGCGCTGCTCATCGTCACAGGGCTGCGGGAGCTGTTCTACAAGCCCAAACCATAGCTCAAAGCTGTCGTTTCCAGTAAGCCAAATACCCTTCCAGAATCAGCGACGCCGCCACGGCATCCACCGTTTCCTTGCGCTTTTTTCCGTGGTAATTGTGCTGGGAGAGAATGTTGTGGGCCTCCACGGTGGTGCGGCGCTCGTCCCACATGGCTACGGGGAGGCCCGTGGCCTGCTGAAGCGCGTCGGCAAAGGCCCGGCACAGCTCCGCCCGAGGGCCTTCCGTGCCGTCCATGTTCCGGGGCAGGCCCACCACGATCTGCCCCACCTGGTTTTCCTGCGCCAGCCGGACAATGTCCGCGATGGCTTTTTCCGTATTCCGACTGGGGACGACATAGGTTGTCCCCACAATGGTACAAAGCAGGTCGGAAATGGCAACCCCCGTCCGGGCGTCCCCGTAATCGATTCCCATGATGCGCATGGAGATCACTCCTTTTCTTTTTTCTGCGATTATACCGCAAAAAAATCCTTCTGTCATTATATAATCTCCATTTTTCCTGGAAGATTCCGAAAAATGGGCTTTCTTTCCCCACTGCGGCATTGACAACATCTTCCGGTGATGGCATAATAACACCGTTATCGTTCCGCTTTGGGAGGTCGTTATGCTTTTTTCCAGCAACCTGTTCCTGTTTTTGTTTCTGCCGGCGGTGCTTCTTGGGTACTATGTGCTCCCCCGGCGGCTGCGCAACCTGTTCTTGCTGGGAGCCAGCTTGATTTTCTATGCCTGGGGAACCGGCAGCTTCGTCCTTGTCATGATCGGTTCCATTGTGTTTAACTACCTGGCCGCTTTGATCCTGGATCATGTTTCCCGCCAATGGATGAAAAAAGCGCTGCTGACAGTGGCCGTGGCGGGAAATCTGGGGATTTTGTTTGTCTATAAATACCTGGACTTTTTTATCTCCAACCTCAACGCCCTGGGCTTTCACCTGCCCCTGCAGAACATCGCCCTCCCTCTTGGCATCTCCTTTTTTACCTTCCAGGCCATGTCCTATGTGATCGACGTCTACCGGGGCAGCGCCAAGGCCCAGATCCGCCCCCAGAATATCGGCCTTTACATAGCCTTCTTCCCCCAGCTGGTGGCAGGCCCCATCGTCCGCTATCAAACCATCGCGGATCAGATCGACCACCGGCGGGAGAATTTTGATGATTTCAGCGAAGGTGTCCGCCGCTTCATCCTGGGCTTTGCCAAGAAGATCATCCTCTCCAACAACATGGCCCTGGTGGCGGACGCCGTATTTTCCGCCGCTCCCAATGAACGCAGTGTGGTCTACGCCTGGATGGGCGCCCTGGCCTACGCCTTTCAGATTCTGTTCGATTTCTCCGGGTATTCCGATATGGCCATTGGCTTGGGAAAGATGTTCGGCTTCCATTTCCTGGAAAACTTTGATTATCCCTACATTTCCGCCTCGATTTCCGAATTTTGGCGCCGGTGGCATATGTCCCTTGGACAGTGGTTCCGGGATTATGTCTACTTTCCCCTGGGCGGTTCCCGGGTGAAATCCAAGGCACGGCTGGTGTGGAACCTGTTCGTGGTCTGGTCTCTCACCGGCATTTGGCACGGGGCCAGCTGGAATTTTGTGGTCTGGGGGCTCCTGTATTTCGTGCTGATCGCCTTTGAAAAGCTGACGGGCTTGCCCAAAGGCTTCGCCCACGGCTGGCAGAAGGGGCTGTACCGGGTCTTTACTCTGCTGTGCGTCCTGGTTGGCTGGGTCTTTTTCCGGGCGCCGGATCTTTACAGCGCCGTTTCCTATCTGCAAAGCATGCTGGGGATTGCGGGAAATGTCTTGACAGACGATATGGTAATCCGCACCTTCCAGCAGTACCGCTTCTTCTTCCTGGCAGCGCTCCTCTGCTCGACCCCCATTTTCAAAATGGCAAAGGGAACGCTGGCGGCACGCAGCCAGCGCCTTGCCACCACAGCGGAATACCTTAGCGTTCCCGTCTATCTGTTTCTACTGCTGTGGGCGGTTTCCTTCATCATGATCGGGTCGCACAATCCGTTTATCTACTTCAATTTTTAGGGAGATCCTATGGGTAATTTCATCGCAGCCTTGCGCAAGCTGACACCTTCCCGTCTACTGGCGGTTCTGTTCCTATTGTTCATCGGTTATGTTGCCTGTGCGCCGTTTCCTCAGTTTCTATTCCAAACAAAGGCTTTGCTTACAGAGGGCATCTCCCCACGCAGCTATATCCGCTCCATTGACGATCAATACAGCGGTATGCTCTCCACAGAAAAGAATCAGCCGCTGCTTCAGAACAAGGGCACCTATGTCGATTTGAACGGTCTGATGGCCCGCATTTTGAAGCAGCCTTCCATGAACAATATCGTCCGGCTGCGAAACGGCCATCTGGCCACACCAAACACCGACTTTCTTCAAAAGGACACTTTACTGTCCATCAGCGACAGCATTGCGTCACTCTATCAAGCCCAGTCCTCCCAAGGAAAGCACTTTTTGTTTGTGCTTGCTCCTTCTCAAATCGATCCTAACAGAGATCTTCTTCCCGTTGGTTATACCGATAATGCCAATGAAGCTGCTGACTTTTTGTTGCGCTGCCTAAAAACCAGTGGCGTTCCCTGCCTGGATCTCCGGGAACGCATGGCACAGGAAGGAATGGACTATTCTGAGGCTTTCTTTCGCACAGATCATCATTGGACACCGCAGACCGGATTTTGGGCGTATACGGTCATATTACAGAAGTTGGAGGAGACCGGCGCGGTTTCCCCAATCAACACAGATTATACCAACGCTGAGAATTTCGATTTTCTGATCCAAAAAAGCTGCCTGCTTGGTTCCGCCGGAAAAAGAACCGGGAGATATTATGCCGGCCTGGATGATTTTTGCATAATAAAGCCACGGTTTGAAACATCCATTTCAACTTATCGTGAAGATATCGATTTATTATTGGAAGGACGGTATGAAGAAGTATGCAATCAAGTCTTTCCCGAAAGCTTCTATACCGATCCAGACTACTATAACACCACCGCGTATGATCTGTATGGATGGAGTGACACAGCGCCTATCCAACGGCGAAACAACTCCGCGCCGGAAGGGAAGCAGTTTCTGCTCATCGGCGATTCCTTCGGTAATATTCCCTTCAGCCTGCTGTCGCTGTATGTTTCCCAGTGCGATGAATTGGATATGCGGCATTTTTCCGGTAGCTTTTCCTCCTATTACGAAACATGCGACCCGGACACGGTCATTCTTCTGATTAACGTCAACGGCATTCTGGACACAAATGCCAGCTATCCCTACCTTTCGGAGAAAACCGGTAGCGGAACGGAAACAGCCGTTTCGCCACTCCACAATTAACAGGACTCTATTAGGATGGTACATATGGTTCAGCGTCTTTTGAAAAAGTGCGGGTATCTTCGCTCCTGCCATGTGTTGGCGGCGGCATTTCTGCTGTATATCGGCTTTGTAGCCCTTCGCCCGATGACGGAGCTTTGGAACAGCACCACGCTTTTAGTCAGAGGGGATATCTCATTGTACACCTATATGGATTCCATAGAGGAACTGTACTATGGTATGCTCACGACAGAAAAGAATCAGCCGCTGCTTCAGAACAAGGGCGCTTATATCAATCTCAACGGTCTGATGGCAAACCTGCTGAGTCAGCCCGAGATGAACCAGCGGGTAAAGATGAAGAACGGCCATCTGGTATCTCTCACTGACCAGCCGTGTTCCCAGGAAAGCATCGCCTCAGCTGCCCGAAATGTTGCCGCCTTCGCCCAGGCTCAGCAGTCCAGTGGAAAGCACTTCCTATTTGTCATGGCGCCTTCCCAGGTCAGTCCCTACGAAAATCTGCTGCCCACCGGGTATGCAGATTACTCCAACGCAACCGCGGACACATTTCTGGACATGCTTGCCCGGAATGGTGTCCCCTACCTGGATCTGCGGGAGCGTCTTCATGCCCAGGGACTGTCCCAGGATGACGCCTTCTTTGCCACAGACCACCATTGGAAACCCCAGACAGGCTTCTGGGCCTACACCGAAATCCTGGAAAAGTTGCATCAAATGGGGGCCATCTCCCCTGTGGATACGTTCTATACGGACAGCGACAACTATGACTTTCTGATCTACGAAAATGCCTACTTAGGCTCCTCCGGCAAACGCACCGGCAAATTTTTCGCCGGAACGGATGATGCCGTATTGATCCGCCCCAGATTTGATACAAGGATCTCCATAACCATTCCAGACCGGGAGTTGTCTCTGACCGGGCGATACGAGAAGGTCAGCTATCATACGGAAACAACCCTGCATCTTTCCGATCCCGACTACTTCAACGAGAATCCCTACGGTCTTTACGGCTGGGGCGATACCAAGCTGACCCAGTGGCGCAACGCTGACGCGCCGGAGACCAAAAACGTAATGCTCATTGGCGACTCCTTTGGCAATGTGCCCTTCAGCTTGATGTCCCTGTATTTTTCCAGCTGTGATGAACTGGACATGCGGTACTACGACGCATGTTTCGCGGATTACTATGCGGACTATCAGCCGGACATCGTCATCCTGGAGGCCTATACCGTCCAGTCGTTGGCGGAAAACACCACCTATCCCTATGTAACGGATTAGCTTTTTTCCACAGGGCAAAATTCACGAAAAACATGGAAAAAACTTATTGACTTTGCCATCCCCCTGTGATAGAATGATTTTACCTGTGAAAAAGGGCTTTTTTTCTGCGCTTTTTCAGCCCCGGAGCGGGAAAATGTAGTTGCCCGCTTCCTAAATTCTTTTT
>CAMEWZ010000104.1 GCA_945946745.1 uncultured Clostridia bacterium
ACAGCTCCCGCATGGCGGTGTTGATGGCGTCGCACACCAGGTCGGTGTTCAGCGCTTCCAGGATGGTCTTGCCGATGAGGATCTCGGCGGCCATGGCAGCGGAGTGGGTCATACCGGAGCAGCCCAGCGTCTCCACCAGAGCTTCTTCAATGACGCCCTCCTTGATGTTCAGGGTCAGCTTGCAGGCGCCCTGCTGGGGAGCACACCAGCCCACACCGTGGGTGAAGCCGCTGATGTCCTTAATTTCCTTGGCCTGAACCCATTTGCCCTCTTCGGGAATGGGAGCGGGGCCGTGATAGGCACCCTTGGCCACGGAGCACATGTTCTGTACTTCTGCACTATAAATCATGGCAATTTTCCTTTCTTTCAAAAGACGTTTTTTCGCCTTTGGATTTTCGGGTTGGAAAACCGAGACTTTCCAGATATATTATACAGTCTGGGAGGTCAATTGTCAATTCCCATTCAGCGGAAAATCGATATAAAAATATCAGTAAAGGGAATTGCCTTCCGCTGCGTTTTGGGGTAAAATGAAGCTGCGTAAGCGGAAATAGACGATGGGCGGTGATAACATGGAACTGACTCTGGGAGAAAAGATCCGGCTTTTGCGGGAAGGGAAAGAACTGAATCAAACGCAGTTGGGTCAGGCGATTCATATGACCCAGCGCAAGGTCTCCTACCTGGAGAATGACCGCTATGAACCCAGCCTGGAGGATTTGAAAGCCCTTTGCACCTTTTTTGGCGTTTCCGCAGACTATCTTTTGGGTTTCCCCAAGAATCTCCCATTTCCACAGAAAAGAAAGTAAGGCTCCCGCCAAGCGGGAGCCTTTTGCCGTATTACGCCTGAACGGTTTTCACAAATGCCGCCCGGTCAGAAGCTTTGAAGTAAGCAGAGCCTGCCACCAGAACCTCCGCGCCGCTTTCCTTGCAGACGGTGCAGGTGTTGGCGTCCACGCCGCCGTCCACCTCAATCAGGCAACCGGGATTGACCTTGTCCAGCATTTCCCGGAGCTTGCGGATCTTGGGCATCATGTCCGCCATGAATTTCTGTCCGCCGAAGCCCGGCTCCACGGTCATCACCAGGATCATGTCACACTTGGCGAGGTAGGGAATGGCGGCCTCCGCAGGCGTCTTGGGCTTCAGGGAAATGGCGGCCTTACAGCCCAGAGCGTGGATCTTGTCCAGGGCTTCCAGGGTGTTTTGGGGCTGATCGGCCTCTACATGGATGGTCAGCCAGTCCGCGCCAGCCTTGGCGAACTGCTCCACATACCGGATGGGCCGGTCGATCATCAGATGGACATCCAGGGGCAGATCCGTCACGGGACGGATGGCTTGAACCACGGGGATGCCGATGGAGATATTGGGAACAAAAATGCCGTCCATCACGTCCACATGTACCCAGTCGGCGCTGTTTTTTTCGATGTCGTGGATGTCCCGCTCCAGGTTGGCAAAGTCCGCGGATAAAATAGAGGGAGCAATTTTTGCCATAGAAACCTCTCCTTATTTTTTTTATTTTTTTCAAAATACCACATCTGTAGGGAAAAAGCAATCCTGGAAACCTTTTCCAGCATACTTTTCTTTCTCCGCGCCATACTATACCCGAATTCAAATTCAAAGGAGGAAGAACAATGAACTGTCATGCCAACAAATGTATCGAATGCACCGTCCAGCAGTGCGCCCATCATTGCGAGAATGAGAACTACTGCTCCCTGGATCGCATCCTGGTGGGCACCCACGAAACCAATCCCACGGTGGATCAGTGCACCGACTGCAAATCCTTCCGCAAGAAGTAATCCGGTCAGACTTTTTTCGCGGCAGCTTTCCGCTGCCGCGATTTTTTCTTGACGAAGTCGCAGAAAAAGACTATCATAGTGTCAATATTTATAGTTCGTTCCCGGGCGGTACACAATTTTTTCATATCTTCGCGGTAAGATTTCACTTAGAAAAAGTTAGGAGGAATTTACGATGGATCCCTATGAAAATGATGAACAAACCCAAGACCCCGAACCCCAGGAAACCCCGGCGCAGCCCGAGGAAGGCTCCGGCACATATCACGGCACTGGCTCCGGATGGAAGGAATCTCCCTATGCCAATTCTCCTTATGTGATGGATCAGCCTCAGCAGGAATACCACTATCAGCCTCAGAATCAGCCACCCCGCAAGGAGCACAAGGAGCATAAGCCCCGGAAGCCCATCTGGAAAGGCGCGCTGGCAGCCTTGCTGGCGGTGGCGCTGGTGGCTGGCGGCTGCTTGGTGACCGCTTCCACGGTGAACGCCCGATGGGAAGCGCGCAGTGCCCAGACGGAGAAGGAATTCACCGAAAAAATCGAGCAGCTGCAAAAGCAGATCGACAGCGCCAACACATCCAAGAATACGATCCAGACCCTGCCCGCCAGCGGCAGCGGCCTAACTCCCAGCCAGCTGTATTCCGGCAATGTGGATAGCGTGGTGGCCATTTCCAGCACCGTCCAGGCCACCAGCATCTATGGCACCAGCCAGGGCACGTCCTCCGGTTCCGGCTTTGTCTGGTCGGCAGAGGGCTATGTGGTGACCAATTACCATGTGGTTCAGAACGCCACCAATGTGAAGGTGATTACCTGCGACAGCACGGAATATCCTGCCGAGATCGTGGGTTATGATGCCACCAATGATATCGCGGTTTTGAAGGTTGAGGCGGAGAACCTGCGGCCTGTGACCATCGGCAGCAGCAGCGCGCTGAACATCGGCGATATGGTGGCAGCCATCGGCAACCCTCTGGGCACTCTGGCTTCTACCCAGACCGTTGGCTATGTCAGCGGCATGAACCGGGAAGTGACCACGGATAACGCCATCATCAGCATGATCCAGACCGACTGCGCCATCAATCCCGGCAATTCCGGCGGCCCTCTGTTTAATATGAACGGCGAGGTCATCGGCATCACCACCGCCAAGTATTCCGGCACCACCACATCCGGCGCGTCCATTGAGGGCATCGGCTTTGCCATTCCCATTGACGATGTGAAGCCCATTGTGGAGGATCTGATCCACTACGGTTATGTTACCGGCGCTTACATGGGCGTAACGGTGGAAAACACCGACGCGGAATCCGCCGCGAAATTCGGCCTGCCCACCGGCGCGTATATCGTGGAAGTGGTCAAGGGTGGCGCCGCGGATCGGGCGGGCATCCAGCCCAAGGATATCGTCATCGATCTGGGCGGAAACAAGGTCAGCAATATCACCGATCTGACCCGGGCTCTGCGGAACTTCAAGGCCGGTGACACCACCACAGTGACCTTGATCCGCAGCGGCAAGGAGATGACCCTGGACATCACCCTGGACGAAAAGCCCCAGGAGACCACCACAGCCACGGAGCCTTCTTCCGATTCCTCGGATTCCAACATGCCCAGCGAAGGCAACTATAACGACTGGTTCAACTGGTTCTTCGGCGGAAGAAACGGCGGCTGACCGAAATAACACCAAACAGCGGGGGAAACCGGAATGCCTGGCTTCCCCCGTGTTTCGTGTGGAAAACAAAGTGCCGGATGAATTGATAAAACAGCCCGCCTGTGCTATACTCATAGGCAAGCAAGGCGGCGAGGGATAATCTGCGTTCCGGGGCATATGCTGGAATATCCGAAAAGAATGACGCTTGTTTGCCGCTGACAGGAGGCGTGCGCTATGAAACGAAAAAGAAGATCCTCTCCGGCACGGTCCGCTATGAAGCTGCTGTGCTTGATGCTGGGACTCGTCCTGGCCGTAATGGTGGGAGCGACGGTGTATTTCCAGGCCCAAATGGGGATGCTGCCCTCTCTGGAGGAGGGGCTTTCCAAGCTGGACTGGGAACTGCCGGAGCTGAGCCTGGGAAAAACCGATCAGATCGGCGGCCGGGGCAGCCACGTGGTCAACATCCTGCTCATCGGCCAGGATCGCCGTGAGGGGGAGGAGCGGGCCCGCTCCGACTCCATGATTTTGTGTACCTTCAATAAGAAAACCAAACAGGTCATTATGACCTCCTTCCTGCGGGATCTCTATGTCACCATTCCCGGCCATGGCGCGAACCGGATCAACGCGGCCTATGCTGCCGGGGGGATGGAGCTGCTGGACAAGACCCTGGAGGAAAATTTCGGCCTGCACATTGACGGCAATGTGGAGGTGGATTTTGACCGTTTCGCGGAGATCATAGACCTGCTGGGGGGCGTGGAGTTGGAGCTAAGGCAGGACGAGGCGGATTTCATCAATGAAGAAACCGGCAGCAGCCTGACCGCCGGATGGCAGCGCCTTGCCGGGGAACAGGCCTTAATGTATTCCCGGATCCGCAAGCTGGACGCGGATGGGGATTTCAGCCGAACAAACCGTCAGCGCAAGGTGATGAGCGCCCTGCTCAGCGCCTACCGGGGCAGCAGCGCGGGAACCATGGTGTCGCTGCTGAAGCAGGTGCTGCCCATGCTGGATACCGATTTGGGGAACATGAAGCTTCTGATGCTGGCGGCGGAGCTGGCGCCGATGCTGGGAAGCGCGGAAATTGTCAGCCAGCATGTTCCTGCTCCGGGGACGTATACGGATCAAACCATCGACGGCATGGCGGTTCTGGTGCCGGATAAGGAGGCCATTCAGACAATGCTGGAGAAGACGCTGCTGGGAGAATAGAAGAAAGGAAAAGGAAAATTTTTCCTTAGCTTTTTGTATAAATGTTTTGATATCACCAATTGATAACCGACATCATCGGAAAATGATGGAATAATTTTTTTAATTTTCCTTATTACAGAATTGACAAAATCTGGAAAGCGCTTTATAATGTCAGCATGTGCATTATCAAGGAGGTGTGCGGATGGAACTTACGAAAAGCGAAATGGAAATTATGGATGTTCTCTGGGACGAGGATAAGCCTTTATCCCGTTCGGATTTGCTGGAACGATCCGAGGAAAAAACCTGGAAGGATAGCTCGGTGCATATTCTTCTGAACGGCCTGCTTCAAAAAGGGGCCATTCAAGAGGCGGGATTGGTGAAGCGGAGCAAAACCTATGGTAGAGTTTTTTCTCCCACCTTGACCCGGGAAGAATATTTCGCGGAGACGATTTTCAGCCATCGGCACAAGCCCAATATCGTGGGACTGTTTGAGGCGCTGCTGCGGCGTGAGGACATTACCCAGGAGGATCTGAGACAGATTGCGGCGTTGGTCGAACAGAAAAGAGCGTAAATTTTGACAGGAGCTGCCAGTGGCGGCTCCATTTTTGCGCTTGCTTTGTTGAAAATGCAAAATCTATAGTTGGATTTTATACAAATTGGAATTATACGGTTGACAATCCCGTTTGACAGGTGTATAGTAGACGAATCCAAGTCCTGGCGCGTAAGACGCCAAAGGAGGAAATTTTATGCTGAAAACCAAGGAACTATATGACTTGTCCCACTCTCTGGCGGGGCGGTATTTGTCCGATTTTACCTATCCCTGGCAGGCGCTGGGGGGAATTAAGACGCTGATCCTTTCCCTGGGGCCGACTCTGGGAGAGGATTATGTGGAGGTCAGCCCCACTGTTTGGGTACATAAGACCGCTACCGTGGCGCCAAGCGCCTATTTGGGTGCGCCCTGCATCATCGGCCCGGGAACGGAGGTTCGTCACTGCGCCTTCATCCGCGGTTCTGCCCTGGTGGGTGAGAACTGCGTGGTGGGCAATTCCGTGGAACTGAAAAATGTAATTCTGTTCGACAATGTCCAGGTGCCCCACTATAATTATGTGGGCGACAGCATCCTGGGCTACAAATCCCATATGGGCGCGGGCAGCTTGACCTCCAATGTCAAGTCCGACAAGACCCTGGTGGTGGTGAAG
>CAMEWZ010000105.1 GCA_945946745.1 uncultured Clostridia bacterium
TCCGGCTGGTAGTAATCGTAGTAGGAAATGAAGTATTCCACCGCGTTGTCCGGGAAGAATTCCCGGAACTCGCTGCAAAGCTGGGCGGCCAGGGTCTTGTTGTGGGCCAGCACCAGGGTGGGGCGGTTCAGCTTCTCGATCACCGAGGCCATGGTAAAGGTCTTGCCGGAACCGGTGACGCCCAGCAGGGTCTGCTCCCGCAGCCCCCAGTTCACGCCGTTGACCAGCCCCGTAATGGCCTCCGGTTGGTCACCGGAGGGCCGGTATTCGGATACAAGTTTGAAGTGATCCATAGAAACCTCCTTATGGCAGCAAATACGCATCAAAGCGGTAGCCGGACTGGACCATGGACACATAGTCCCCCTCCGCCACCACCATGTGGTCGGCCAGGTGGATCTCCACCGCAGCCAGTGCCGCGGCCACCCGCCGGGTGGTCTGCACATCCTCAGTGGAGGGCAGGGCCACACCGCTGGGATGGTTGTGGGCCAGAACCACAGTGGTGGCCCCGGCGTTCAGCGCCGTCTCCACGATCTTCCGCACGGAAATACTGGCGGAATTCACGCTTCCCTCCCCCACTTCCCGGCAGCACAGCACCTTGCATTTGGCGTCCATGCACAAAAGAAACACCGTCTCCCGGGTACGGCCGAAGAAATAAGGCACCAGATATGCCCCGCAGGCATCCAAGGTGGTCAGACATTCCACTCTCTGGGCGCAGTCCACCTGGTAATAGCGTCCCAAAGCCGTCACCAGAGTCAGCAGAGTCGCGGAATGGGCGCTGATCCCCGGCACCTTTTCCAGCTCCTCCGGGGCAGCCTCCAGCACCCGGGACAGGCTTCCGAACCGATCCAGCAGGGCATGGGCAATGGGGTTGGTATCCCTCTGGGGGACGGCGTAGAACAGCAGCAGCTCCAGGGCCTGGATGTCTGTAAAATTGTCCAGTCCCTCTTCCCGGAACCGCTCTTTCAGCCGCTCCCGGTGGCCTTTGTGAATGGATTCTTTTGGCATATTTTCACCTCGGATGCATTTTGTCCTTGCTATTTTTGTCGAATCCCGGTAGAATAGAGGTAATCGTCGAAACCCGCCGGGAAAGTTTTTTCCCATTCTGCACATGATAAGGACGTACTAGGGAGGGCCGCTATGGGAGAGAATCGGGATATCTTTGGGATGCTGGAGCTGATGCTCCGCCCGGGCTTCTGTGTCAAAGACAACATCATCCAGAAGGTCAACGCCGCCGCCGGGAGTCTGCCCATCTGCCCAGGCGGAGATGTGCGGGAGCTTCTGCACACCGGTCAGGAGGAATATGCGGCCTTTACAGGCGGCTGCCTGTATTTGCAATTGTCCCTGCCTCCCCACCGCTGCGGTGCTTCCGTCACCCGGGTGGACGGATGGGACGTTTTTGTGCTGGATTCCGAGGCCAGCGACACGTCCCTTCAAGCCCTGGCTCTGGCATCCAGCGCGCTGCGCACACCGGTCAACAGCGTTCTTCTCGCTGCCAGTCAGCTTCAATCCCTGGTGGATCCAGCCGATCCCAAGGCAAGCGGTCAAGCCGCCCAACTCAACCGCAGCCTGCATCAAATCCTGCGGCTGCTGGGCAACATGTCCGATGCCGGGCGCTTTGCCTCCGGCTCCTCCCAGGTAACCCAGGATCTGAGCCAGTGCTTTTCCGAAATTCTGGAAAAAGCTCAAACCTTGCTTGCCTGTGCCAACGTTCCGCTGACCTACCAGGTGCCATCGGAGTCCATTTGGGGACTGGCGGATATGGAGCAGCTGGAACGGGCCATTCTGAATCTTCTGTCCAACGCCGTCAAATTCTCCCCCAAAGGCGGCAGCATCCACGCAAGCTTGACCCGCAAAAACCGGATGCTGTATTTTCGCATCCAGGATAACGGCAGCGGTATGCCGGAATCCATTCTTGGGAATGTGTTCAACCGCTACCTCCGCCAGCCCGGCATTGAGGACGGCCGCTATGGGCTGGGCCTGGGTATGGCGCTGGTGCGCGCCGCCGCGGCCAATCATGGGGGCGCGGTGCTCCTCGATCAGCCCAGCGGAAAAGGGACGCGTATTACCATGACCCTATCCATCCGGCAAAGCACGGACAGCACCCTGCGCTCACCGGTTCTGCGTCCGGATTACGCCGGAGGCTGGGATCACGCGCTGATTGAGCTGTCCGACTGTCTTCCCCTCAGCGCTTACGAACTGGAATAACCCGCTCCCCGGCCCGTTTTCGGGCCGGGGATTTATGAATCGCATTACAAATATGCCTTCAAATACTGCCCCGTATAGCTTTGCTCCACCTGGGCCACTTCCTCCGGCGTACCGGCTGCCACGATGTTTCCGCCGCCGTCGCCACCCTCGGGGCCAAGATCGATGATATGGTCTGCCGTTTTGATCACGTCCAGATTGTGTTCAATCACCAGCACCGTGTTGCCCGCGTCCACCAGACGCTGCAATACCTCGATGAGCTTGTGCACATCCGCCGCGTGGAGGCCGGTGGTAGGCTCATCCAAAATATAGATGGTCTTGCCGGTGGAAACCCTGGCCAGCTCCGTGGCCAGCTTCACCCGCTGGGCCTCACCGCCGGAGAGGGTGGTGCTGGACTGGCCCAGCTTCACATAGCCCAACCCCACCTCCACCAGGGTCTGGGCCTTCCGGCGGATCTTGGGCAGATTCTCAAAGAAATCCACCGCTTCCTCCGCGGTCATATCCAGCACCTGGGCGATGTTCTTGCCCTTGTACTGCACCTCCAGAGTCTCCCGATTGTACCGGGCGCCATGGCAGACCTCGCAGGGGACGTACACATCCGCCAGGAAGTGCATCTCGATCTTCACCAGGCCGTCGCCGGAGCAGGCCTCACAGCGGCCGCCCTTGACATTGAAGCTGAACCGCCCCGGGCCGTAGCCCCGGATTTTGGCATCGTTGGTAGAGGCGAACAAATCCCGAATATCGTTAAACAAGCCGGTATAGGTTGCTGGGTTAGACCGGGGGGTGCGGCCGATGGGGCTTTGGTCGATGTCGATGACCTTGTCCAGATACTCCATACCCTCCACCGAGCGGCAGGCGCCGGGGCGGGTACGGGCGTGGTTCAGCCTGCCAAGCAATGTCTTGTTCAGCACCTCGTTTACCAGGCTGGACTTGCCGGAGCCGGACACACCGGTGACACAGGTCAGCGTCCCCAGGGGGATGTCCACATCCACGTTTTTCAGATTGTTCTCCGATGCTCCCCGGATGGAAAGGACGTTTCCGTTTCCTGCCCGGCGGGTCGTGGGTACGGGAATCTTTTTCACCCCGGACAGGTATTGCCCCGTAACCGAACGGGGACAGGCAATGATCTGCTCCAGCGTCCCGGCGGCCACGATCTCGCCGCCGTGACTGCCCGCGCCCGGGCCAACATCCACAATGAAATCCGCTGCCCGCATGGTGTCCTCATCGTGCTCCACCACGATCAGGGTATTACCCAGATCCCGCAGCTGCTTCAGCGTTCCCAGAAGCTTATCGTTGTCCCGCTGGTGCAGGCCGATGGAAGGCTCGTCCAGAATATACAGTACCCCCATCAAAGAGGAACCGATCTGGGTCGCCAGGCGGATACGCTGGCTCTCGCCGCCGGACAGGGTGCCGGAAGCCCGGGACAAGGTCAGATAGCTCAATCCCACATCCGACAGAAATTGCAGCCGGGATTTGATCTCCTTGACGATCTGCTCCGCCACCAGGGCCATGCTGCCTTCCAATCGCAGTTCCTGCATGAATTTCAGTTCCTCCCGGACGCTCATCCGGCAGAAATCCATAATACCGATGCCGCCTACGGTGACCGCCCGGGCGATTTCCGACAGCCGGTCGCCGCCGCACTGGGGACAGGGAGCAGTGGTCATGCACTCCTCCAGCTCTTTCCGGGCGGCATCGGACTGGGTCTCCCGGTAGCGCCGGGAGATGTTGTTCAAGATACCCTCAAAGGGCTGCTCCAGCACCCCCATACCGTTTCCCCGGTTGTAGGACATGCGCAGCTTTTCCCCCTTGGTGCCGTAGAGGATCACATCCATGGCTTCCTTTGACAGTTCCTTCACGGGAACCGTCAAGGAGAAGTGATATTTCTGGGCCAGGGCTTCAAAATACATCCGGAAAATGGAATCCGTCCGGGCGCTCTGCCAGCCGCTGGCTTGAATGGCTCCGTCCAGAATCGACTTGTTCTTGTCCGGAATCACCAGATCCTCGTCCGCAATCAGCCGAAAGCCCAGACCGGTACAGCTGGGGCAGGCGCCGCTGGGATTGTTGAAGGAGAACATTCTCGGCTCCAGCTCCGTCAAGCTGACGCCGCAGTCCTCGCAGGCATAGTTCTGGGAGAAGGACAGTTCCTCCTGGGTCTGGGGCAGCTCAATGGTGACCAGGCCGCCGGAATGGGAGCAGGCGGTTTCGATGGAGTCCGTCAGACGGCGGCGCAATCCTTCCTTCAATACCAGCCGGTCTACCACCAGATCGATGTTGTGCTTTTTGTTCTTCTCGCAGGAGATCTGCTCCGTCAAATCATACAGGATTCCGTCCAACCGCACCCGGGCAAAGCCGGACTTCCGGGCATCCTCGAACACCTTCTTGTGCTCGCCCTTCTTGCCCCGGATCACAGGAGACAGCACCAAAAACCGGGTTCCCTCCCCCAGGGCCTCCACCCGATCCACGATCTGGTCGATGGTCTGGCGGCGGATTTCCTTGCCGCACTTGGGGCAATGGGGCACTCCCACCCTGGCCCACAGCAGCCGGAGGTAGTCATAAATCTCCGTCACCGTGCCCACGGTAGAGCGGGGATTTTTAGAGGTGGTTTTCTGGTCAATGGATATGGCGGGAGACAGGCCATCGATGGAATCCACATCCGGCTTGTCCATCTGGCCCAGGAACTGCCGGGCATAGGAACTGAGGCTCTCCACATACCGCCGCTGTCCCTCGGCGTAAATGGTATCGAAGGCCAGGCTGGACTTGCCGGAGCCAGACAGTCCGGTAAACACCACCAAAGCGTCTCTTGGGATGGTCAGATTGACATTTTTCAGATTGTTTTCCCGGGCGCCTTGAATTACGATCTTATCATTCATACGCTTTGCTCCATCCTTTTTCGCGGAAAATCGTTATAAAGTAGTATATCACATTTTTCTCCCCGGCACAAGCTATTTTACAAACAAAATTTCGTTTACCAAATTCCTGGCTCCATTTGGAATTTTGCCAGAACATACCAAAAAAAGCCATCTTTTTCTCTGTTATTTTGTTCTTCTTTATATTGCTTTTCCCGTCTCTTTAATGCTATAATAGGGTCGTACGTTATGCGCGGACTCCTTATTCCGGGATTCCGGGCGCTGAAAAAATACAGAAAATTTTAAAGCGAGGTATCATTTGATGATTGCGTACGGTGAAAACATTCAGGTTTTCTGTGGCAACTCCAACCCCGAATTCGCTAAGACCATCTGCAAAGAGCTGGGCATCGAACTGGGCAAGGCGGATGTGAAGCATTTTGCCGATGGCGAGGCTTCCGTCTCCCTCATTGAGACCGTCCGTGGCGCGGATGTGTTTCTGATTCAGTCCACCTGCAAACCCGTCAACGACCACCTCATGGAACTGCTGGTTATGATCGATGCCTGCCGCCGGGCTTCCGCTGGCCGTATCACCGCAGTGATCCCCTATTTCGGTTACGCCCGCCAGGATCGCAAGGCCAAGTCCCGGGATCCCATCTCCGCCAAGCTGGTGGCCAACATGCTCACCGCCGCCGGTGCTGACCGCATT
>CAMEWZ010000106.1 GCA_945946745.1 uncultured Clostridia bacterium
AGATGGGCACCACCACAGGAGCGATCTTGTTGCCGTACTTGGCCCGGAGGGCTTCAAAGGTGGCGTTGTAATCGGAGTGATCCTCGTCCACTTTGGAAATATAGATGAACCGGGGCATATTCCGCTCTTCGCAGTATTTCCAGGCCTTCTCAAAGCCCACGGTGATGCCGTCCTTGGCGGAGCACACCAGAATGGCGGCGTCCGCGGCCCGGAGGGCCTCCATCACGGCGCCGGAGAAATCGAAGGCGCCGGGGGTATCCAGCAGATTGATCTTCACATTGTGGTATTCCAGCGGCACCACGGAGGTGGAGATGGAAATATGGCGCTTGATCTCCTCGGGATCGTAGTCGCAAACGGTGTTGCCGTCGGCGTTCTTGCCGATACGGTCAATGGCACCGGTCATGTACAGTAAGCTCTCAGCCAGTGCGGTCTTGCCGCTGCCGCTGTGGCCCAGCAGACAGATGTTACGGATGGAATTAACGGTATACATTGTTGTTCTAAACTCCTTTCGGGAAGGGGAACCCTTCCAAATGGGCGCGGGCACCCGAATAGTGACATTATACACGAAAGGGACCGTGAATGCAATGCTTATTTTCGTCAGAATGCAAAATTGTGTAAATTGGCTGACGGACACCTGTTTTCCTGTGCAAAACACACAAAATAAGGCAGCCATTTCCAGCAGGATGTACAACGGCCCCGGAAAATAAAAAGGCGCAGCCCCGGCCGGGGCTGCGCTTGCGTTGTATATCGGAGACGGATTAGTACATTCCGCCGCCCTGGGCCGCAGCGGCTGCGGCAGCAGCGTCAGCAGCGGGATCGGGCTTGTCCACAACCAGGCTCTCGGTGGTCAGGACGCAGCCGGCGATAGAAGCGGCGTTCTCCAGGCTGGAGCGGGTGACCTTGGTGGGGTCAACGATGCCCTGGTCGATCATGTCGCCATACTCCTCGGTATAGGCGTTGTAGCCGAAACCGACCTTGCCGCAGGTGCGGATCTTCTCGTAGACCACGCTGCCGTCCACACCGGCGTTCTCGGCGATCTGACGGATGGGAGCCTGCAGAGCGGCGGCGATGATCTTGGCGCCGGTCTTCTCGTCGCCGTGCAGGGTAGCGATCAGCTCTTCCACAGCGGCCACAGCGTTGACCTGGGCGGTGCCGCCGCCAGCCACGATGCCTTCCTCAACGGCGGCACGGGCAGCGTTCAGCGCGTCCTCAACACGCAGCTTGCGCTCCTTCATGGCAACCTCGGTCTGGGCGCCGACCTTGATGACGGCCACGCCGCCGGACAGCTTCGCCAGGCGCTCCTGGAGCTTCTCCCGGTCGTAGTCGGAGGTGGTGGTGGCGATGGCGGAGCGGATCATCTGGGCACGGGCCTTGATGTCCTCGGGCTTGCCGTCGCCATCGACGATGGTGGTGGTGTCCTTGGTGGAAACGATCTGACGGCAGTGGCCCAGATCGGTCATCTGCGCCTCGGACAGCTCCATGTTCAGCTCGCTGGAGATCACGGTGCCGCCGGTCAGAATGGCGATATCCTGGAGCATCTCCTTGCGGCGATCGCCGAAGCCGGGAGCCTTGACGCACAGCACGTTGAAGCGGCCCTGCAGACGGTTCAGCAGCAGCGTAGCCAGAGCGTCGCCCTCCACGTCCTCCGCGATAATCATCAGCTTGCGGCCGGTCTTGACGATGGGCTCCAGAATGGGCAGAATGTCCTGAATGGAGGAGATCTTCTTGTCGGTGATCAGAATGTAGGCATCGTCCAGGACGGCCTCCATCTTGTCGGTGTCGGTGACCATGTAGGGGGAGATATAGCCCCGGTCAAACTGCATGCCTTCCACCACATCCAGGCCGGTCTCGGCGGTCTTGGACTCCTCGATGGTGATGACGCCCTCCTTACCGACCTTCTCCATGGCCTCGGCGATCAGCTGGCCGATGGCCTCGTCGCCGGAGGACACGGTGCCGACTCTTGCGATGGCGGCGGAGTCGGAGACGGGAACGGAGTTGGCCTTGATGGCGGCCACGGCGGCCTCCACAGCCTTGTCAATGCCCTTGCGCATGACCATGGGGTTGGCGCCGGCAGACAGGTTCTTTAAGCCCTCCCGGGTGATGGCCTGGGCCAGGACGGTGGCGGTGGTGGTGCCGTCGCCGGCCACGTCGTTGGTCTTGGTGGCGACTTCCCGGATCAGCTGGGCGCCCATGTTCTCAAAGGGATCCTCCAGCTCCACTTCCTTGGCAATGGTCACGCCGTCGTTGGTAATGAGGGGCGCGCCGTACTTCTTACCCAGAACCACATTGCGGCCCTTGGGTCCCAGGGTAACCTTCACGGTATCGGCCAGCTGGTCAATGCCGGACTGCAGCTTCTTGCGGGCTTCTTCGCTGTAAACAATCATCTTTGCCATAATCATGTTCCTCCTTAGTCGGTAACAACAGCCAGGATGTCATCCTGCTTGACGAACTTGTACTCTTCCTTGTCGATGGTCACATCGGTGCCGACGAACTTGCCGACAACGACCTTCTCACCGGCGCTCACGGTCATGGTCACGTCCTTGGTGCCGGGGCCTACGGAGACCACTTCGTAGATCGCGGGCTTTTCCTTGTTGGTGGTGGCCAGGACGATGCCGGAGACGGTGGTCTCCTGAGCCTCGTGGGCTTTCAGCAGCACATTATCCGCCATGGGTTTCAGTTTCATTGATAATTCCTCCATACAAAATGTATTTAGACTGCGGCAAGCCGCATACATCTACGTGTTTAGCACTCTTGCTCCTTGAGTGCTAATACATAATACTCCATCCTTTCCAAAAAAGCAAGAGGGAATTTAGAAGAATCCGTAAATAATTTATTAACGAGCAATACCCGCTTGCCAGGAAAGCCCGAACGGGGTAGAATGGGAGGACGGGGGGATTTCTATGCGCAAGATCATCTGTGTTCTGCTTTCGCTGGCGGCTGCCTGTTTGCTCGCCTGGCTCCTGCTGCCCCGGGCAGAACTGTCCGGCTGGGAACGGCCGGAGCAGCTCTCCGCCGCCCAGAACCGGTTGGTAACGAGGGAGATTGGCGAGGTTTCGGCCCTTCTGTGGGCATCGGCGGCGGATTTGGAAAGCCCGTTCTCCCAGGCGGACATCGACGCCATGGAGCGGATACTGATCGAAACGGGCTACGCCACAGTGGACACCGATGGGGTGTACCCGGAATACCTGGCCAATTCCCAGGGACTGGCGGATTTCGCCGGGGGAGAAACGGCGGCCCAGACCGTGGTGCAGGTGGGCAGCCAGGGATTTTCCTATCTGCGGTTTTTCCGGCAGGACGGGGAGAACCGGTTTCTGCTGGCCAGCTTGACCTGGTCGGATACCGGGGTGCCGGTGGTGGAAGAATGCCAAGCACTGCCCATTTACGATATGGAGCTGGCAGACTGGGGCATCTTTTACTACCGGGTCTACCCGGCAGGGGATCCCCACTACATAGATTATGCCCAACTGCGCATGGAACCGGTGGATTCCGAAAAATATGATCTGTGCCGGACGTACATTCGGCCGGTGGGGTATCAGATGGTCAATCTGTTCCTGTGCGACTGGCAGGAGGGGGATTGGGGGCAGCTGTCCTTCAACGACCTGTTTGAGTACCTGTATGAAAAGGACACCGGTCAGCGGGTGGAGGTGGACACCTTCCCATTGGGGGGCTGGCCGCCCAGGGCCTGGATTCCCGAAACACTGTTTGAAAAGACACTTCTGCCCTATTTTCAGATTTCTCTGGAGGAATTCCGGCAGCGCTGCGGCTATGAAAACGGGGCCTATCCCTGGCGTCCGGTTTTTGGGGACGATCTGACCACCTGGCACGCGCCCTTCTGTGATCCTCAAGTGGTGGATGTTCAGAAAAATGGGGACGGAACCCTTACCCTGTCGGTGCAGGTGTATTCGCCGGAGTGGAAAACGGACTGCCTGTTTGCCCACCAGGTTCGGGTGCGGCTGTTGGAAAGCGGCGGATTTCAGTATGTATCCAACCGTGTCACCAAGATCGGCAGCCATGGCCTGCCTCCGGCCATGTGCCGGTTTGCTCTGGATGAGGCAGAATAAAAACCGGCCGCAAACACGCTCGTTTGCGGCCGGAATCCTATTAAAAAGCATATTGACCGATTGCAGCGGTCTTGTCTCCCCCTATGGGGAAGCTGTCACGGCCTTAGCCGTGACGGAGAGGGCCCTCTCCGCCCCCAAGGGGGCACCTCTCCCATAGGGAGAGGCAAGGGGCTGACCGCAACAAATTACAATTTACCGCAATGACGCAACCGAGCGGTACTTTAAGCCCGCGCGCGAACTGTCTGCCGCCACTGGCGGCTTACAGATCCAGCTTTAGGTCGTTTTCCTGGATCCAGCCTTTTTTCCGCAGAATTTCGCAGAATACCCAGCTCAGCACGGCGGGCAGCACGAAGCAGATCAGCACCAGACCGATCCAGTCCATGGCCGTGATGCCGGCCTTGGCGCCGTTGGCAACGTCATTGACCCAGCCGGTGTACACGCCGATCTGGCCCACAAAGCCGCAGGTGCCCATGCCGGAGGAAACCGCCGCACCGTTCATTTCCAGCTTAAACAGGCAGGTAGCCAGAGGGCCGGTGATGGCGGAGGCCAGCGTGGGAGGGATCCAGATCCGGGGATTTTTCACAATGTTGGGCATTTGCAGCATACTGGTGCCCACTCCCTGGGCAACCAATCCGCCCCAACGGTTTTCCCGGAAGCTCATCACCGCGAAGCCCACCATCTGGGCGCAGCAGCCCGCTACGGCGGCGCCGCCGGCAAGGCCGGTCAGTCCCAGCGCCGCGCAGATGGCGGCGGAGGAAATGGGCAGGGTCAAGGCAACGCCGATGACCACGGACACCAGGATGCCCATGAAGAAGGGCTGAAGCACCGTGGCCCACTTGACAAAGTCACCCACAGCGGCAGCGGCGGCGCCGATGGGCGCGGCCACCAGCCAGGCAAAGCCGATGCCCGCCAGGATGGTGACAATGGGGGTCACCAGAATGTCGATCCGGGTCTCCTTGGAGACCAGCTTGCCGCACTCCGCGGCCACGATGGCCACAAAGTAGACGGACAGGGGGCCGCCCGCGCCGCCCATGGCGTTGGCGGCAAAGCCCACGGGGATCAGGGAGAACAGCACCAGGGGCGGGCAGTGCAGGGCAAAGCCGATGGCAATGGCGATGCCGGGGCCCACCATAGCCGAGGCCAAGCCGCCGATGGTGTAGCCCACCGCGCCCTCGCCCTTGCCCACGGTGACGATGACCTCGTTGAGGAAGGCGATGCCGAACTGCTGGCCGATGGTGTTCAAGATGGTGCCGACCAGCAACGTGCAGAACAGGCCCTGGGCCATGGCGCCTAAGGCGTCGATGCCGTAGCGCTGGAGGGTAAAGACCACGTCTTTCCGTTTGAGAAAGTTTTTGAAGCGTTCCATAAAACCTCTTCCTTTATATTTAATGAGTGCATTATACCATGCCCCCTGCGGCGGGGCAATTCACATTTTGGGAGAAAAAGGAAGAAACCTTTCGGGATTTGTTCAGCAAAATGCCCGCCGGAATTTTCCGGCGGGCATTGCCCTATTTCCCGCAGTAGATTTCGATAGCTTTCCGGGCGAATGCCCCGGTGCCCTTGCCGCCTGCGGCGTCGATATTTTCCGTCATGCTGCCGCCTCCGGCGTACATGTCCCCCAGCCCCAGCAGGATCTGGGGGGTGCAGGT
>CAMEWZ010000107.1 GCA_945946745.1 uncultured Clostridia bacterium
TTTGGGGTGGATGTGGGCGATCAGCTGAAATTCGAGAATTACGAGTTTACCCAGGCATAAGGAAACCCGCTGGCCATTTGGTCAGCGGGTTTTTCACGGGAAAGTGGTACTTCCCTACTTTGATTTTTTCTGCTGCTCTTGAAGCGCCTGCCATTTCTGCTTCATCTTTTGCAGACGGAGCCGTTCTTTGCGCTCCTTATTCTTTTTGAATTGGGATTTGATTTCGGGCGGCTGCTCCTGGAGCTTTTCCTCCGGGATGTTCCGCTGGGCCAGGCGCTTGTCGGTGAACTCCCGGGCCAGGGTATACAGGACGGAAACCAGGGGGATCATGACCAGCATGCCGCCGACGCCCATGATCTTACCGCCGATGCTCACCGCAACCAGCACCCACATACCGGGCAGGCCAATGGAGGTACCCACCACACGGGGATAGATCAAGTTGTTTTCCAGCTGCTGGAGAATGAGAAACATCGCCACAAAGGTAAGCGCCTGGAGGGGATTGTCCACCAGAATGAAGAACGCGCCCAGAAAGCAGCCCACGAATGCGCCAACCACCGGAATCAGCGCCGTCACCGCGATGATGACGCTGACCAACGCCACATAGGGCATCCGGAACAGGCTCATTGCTACCGCGAACAGCACGCCCAGAATACAGGCCTCCAGGCACTGACCGGAAATAAAATTGGAGAAGGTGGTATTGGTCAGCCGCAAAACCCGGATGATCTCATCTACCGTTTCCTCCCGAATCAAGGAATACAAAATCCGCCGACCCTGCCGAGCCAGAATCTCCTTGCGGCCCAGGCAGTACATGGCAAACACAATGCTGATGACCAGATTCACGATGGCTCCCGTCACATTGCCAATGACACTCACCGCGCTGCCCATAACCGTGGTCATCTGATTGCCCAGGAAGGAAAGGGCATCCTTTAAGATGTTCACCCAATCCAGGCTTTCCAGATTCAGCGCCTCCTGTACCCAGGCGCTCATATCCGGATGCTCCTGCATGAGTACCATCAAGCTGCCAGCCGTCCGCTCCACAAACGCAGGGAGCTTGGCGGACAAGGCCGTCACCGTCAGCTGAATCTGGGGAATCAGCATTTCAAACACGAACATCACGATCAGCACCAGGCACAGGAGCGTCAGCACAATGGCAAGTCCCCGGCGAAATCCTGCCTTGTGAATCCCGTCCAGCTGATTCTCGATGCTGCGCATGGGAACATTGAACACGAAGGCAATGCCCGCGCCTACCACGAAGGGAGAAATCAATCCCCAAACCGCGTCAAAAACCGCCTTGGCCCTGCCGGTATCCAGCAGCAGCCACCCAAACGCGATGCCTCCGGCAATCAATAGGAAAATCCTGTGCAGGAGTTTTTTATCTACATTCATCCCGTTACCCCCTTTTTCGTATAGTATAACGTGTTATGCTGGAAAACGCCAGTGAACAGGCTGTAAATTTTCAAGCCTTCAGCAGGTCTTCCAGCGCCTGGCACAGCGCGTCCACCTGCTCCTCCCGGGTGGCCCAGCTGGTGCAGAAGCGCACCGCACGGTGGGTTTCGTCCACGCGCTCCTGTTCGCAAAATACGAACTGCCGCGCCAGCTTCTCCAAGACTTCGTCCGGGAGGATGGGGAACAGCTGGTTAGTAATTCCGGGCACCAGGAAGGGCACGCCCAGTTCTGTCAGCGTGGCCCGGAGCTTGTCCGCCAGCGCGTCTGCCTGGGCGGCAATGTCAAAATACAGATTGTCCGTCATCAGCGTGTCAAACTGGATGCCCAGCAGCCGCCCCTTGGCCAGCATGCCGCCGTGCTGCTTGATGAGATACCGAAAATCCTCCGCCAAAGCCGGGTTGCCGATGACCACCGCTTCCCCGAACAGGGCGCCAACCTTGGTACCGCCGATGTAGAATACGTCGCACAGCCGGGCAATATCCCTTAGCGTCACGTCGTTTCCCTTGGCCGCCAGACCGTAGCCCAGCCGGGCGCCGTCCAGGAACAGGTACAGTCCCGCTTCGTGGCAGGCTTGGGACAGGGCTTCCAGCTCCGTCAGAGTGTACAGGGTGCCCAGCTCCGTGGGGTTGGAAATGTACACCAGCTTGGGCTGAACCGTATGCTCAAAGCTGGAATCCGCCCGGTGGGCCTCTATCACCCGGGTCACTTGGGCAGCGGTGATTTTTCCGTCAGCGGAAGGCACGGTGAGCACCTTGTGCCCGGTGGCCTCCACGGCCCCGGTCTCGTGGACGTTGATGTGGCCGCTGACCGCGCACAGCGCCCCCTGGTGGGGCCGCAGGGCGGCGTCAATGACCGTTAGGTTGGCCTGGGTGCCGCCCACCAGGAAGTGAACCGCCAGATCCTCCCGGCCGCAGAGGGCGCGGATTTTCCGGGCGGCGCTGGCACAGTAGCCGTCCTCCCCATAGCCGGGGGTCTGCTCCAAATTGGTTCTATCTAGGACTTCCAGAATCTTCGGATGACAGCCTTCGGCATAGTCGTTGTTGAAGTAAATCATGTCACGTTCTCCTCCTAGGTTTTTCCCCATTTTACCCCGATTTGAGGGTGCTGTCAAGCTTCTTTCTAAGGGCATACTATCTGCGTCCCTTTCATATGCTTTTCCAACAGCACCCAGCATCGGAGGGGAGCCTATGAAGGAATGCCTATGTAAACGCGCCTGTGAATTGGCCGTGTACATGATCGAAACAGGGGCGACCGTTCGTTCCGCCGCCCGTCATTTTGGTATCTCCAAATCCACCGTACACAAAGACCTAACCCAGCGGCTGCGCCAGTGCAATCCCAGCTTGTACGCCCAGGCCAGGGAGGTGCTGGACGAAAACAAACGGGAGCGGCACATCCGGGGCGGGATGGCCACAAAACGAAAATACGAACGCCTACAATGAACGCGCAATGCAGAATGCTTTCTCTTGGCATTCTGCATTTTTCTGTTTATAATACTGTCATGTTTTCCCGGGGTGAATCGTATTCCAGATAGAGGGCCTCAAGAACACAAAAGGAAGTGATATGGATGGACGAATTTCAGGCCAGGCGGCTGGTCAATACCTACGCGGACACGATCCTGCGGATCAGCTATCAATACCTGAAGCAGACCTGCGACGCGGAGGACATCTGCCAGACGGTTTTTTTGAAATACCTGACCATCAACCCGGAATTTGACAGCGTGGAGCATGAAAAGGCGTGGATCATCCGCACCGCCATCAACGCCTGCAAGGATCACCTGAAAAGCGCCTTTTTCCGGCGCACGGTGCCCATAGACGAAGCGGCGGAGATCGCCGCGCCCCAGGAGCCGGAGTCCGAGGTGCTGGAGGCGCTGAAGACCCTGCCGGAAAACTACCGGGTCAGCTTGTACTTACACTACTATGAGCAGTATTCCGCCAAAGAGATCGCCCAGGTCATGGGTAAGACGGAAGCCACCGTCACCCAATACCTGTCCCGGGGGCGGCGGAAGCTGCGGGAACGACTGTCGGACGAAAGGAGGAGCCAGGCCATATGAGACACAATATTGCGTCTGAACTGACGGAAGCTATGGATTCCCTGTATTTTTCCAGTGACACCAAGGAGGAGATGGTCAAAATGTTGATGAAGCAGCAAAAAGCACGATACGCAAAGCCGGTTCCCGCCAAGGGCAGAAAACTCCTGCTGGTCGCGGTGGTATCGGCAACCGTCCTGGCAACGTTGACGGGAGCGGCGGTGTTTACCCGCTGGTCAAAAACCGCCCAGGCGGCCTACAATCCGCCCCAGCAGGTAAAGGAACAGGCAGAGAAAACCGGCCTGTCCGTCATGCTGGAAAACAAAACGGAAGAAACCAACCCCGGCGAGGTGCTCAGCGCCACCGACCAGGGCATTACCATTACGGCAGTGCAGTCCATTGTGGACAATTACGGTGCCAAGCTGTTCTTCCGGGTAGAGGGCTTTACCCTGCCGGAGGGTCGGGCTCCCGAACTTTTCTGGGATCGGGATCGGGTGACCATCGACGGCTCCACAGAATTCTACAGTTCCATGACCGGCTGGTTCTTTGACGGCACCACCCGAAATGAAGCCGGGGAATGGGTCTACGCCTCCAACGGCCAGCCTGTCAAATTCGGAAATGACAAATATCAGTCCGCCATTTACCAGTGGGTTGCCGATGATGGGAGTCTGGAGTATCAGATGGATATCCGCTTCCAGGATAACGGTGAAAGCTATTTGGGAAAGGAAATTGCCATTCACTTTAATGGCATCGGCGTCGGGGCTGAGAAGGGCGGCATCATGGAGGAGCCGCTGGTATCCGGCAGCTGGGATCTGCACTGGACGCTGACCGGCGCGGACAACGCGGAAAACGCCGTCACCATCACCCCCAACATGGAAATCGGGGACAGTGGCCTGACCCTGCTGGAAGCGGAAATCGGTCAAATGTCCATCCGCGCGGTCTATCAGTCGGATCACGACTGGGACGGCTGGAAGCAGCTGGAATTTCTTTCCCCCGGCCTATATCAAGTCCGTATGAAGGACGGCAGCACAGTTCGGGTTGTTCCCATTCATGAGGACTATGGAAGGTGGGAAACGGAACGTATCTGCGAAGTCGCCTATGAACCCTTCGATGGAATTCTGGATGTCTCACAGCTGGATTCTCTGGCCTACGACAAGGGTTCTGAGATCGGCGCCGATGGAAAACGAATCCACATCTTTGACTACATTCCCATCCAATAAGTTGGCATACCGGCAAAGAAATCGGGGCTTTGCCGGGCTCCACAGAAATCATCAGCACCGGCGTTCTTTTCCGCCGGTGCTGATTGCCTATAAATCATCCGCGTCCTGCACCGGCTTTTCATACGGATGATTTCCCCGGCCGGTGTAGCTGCCGTTGGGATCGGTGACGATTTTCTTTTCCTTCACAAAACCACCTCCAGTGTTACCTTATCCAAAATCCCGGCATTTTATCATTGCCTTTTTCCTGCTGGGATGGTAAAATTAGGGTGTTGTTTGGAGGTGCGCTATGTTTGACATTACCCTGATCGCCATGGGCAAGCTGAAGGAAAAATTTTACTTATCCGCCGCCGCAGAGTACGCCAAGCGTTTGGGCGGGTACTGCCGCTTCACCCTGCTGGAGCTACCGGAAACCAGGCTTCCCGAGAACCCCTCCCCTGCGGAAATCTCCGCCGGACTGGAAAAAGAGGCAGAGCTGATCGTTTCCAAAATTCCCAAGGGCGCCTGGTTCTGCGTGTTCACCCCGGAGGGAAAAGAACTTTCCAGCGAGGACTTCGCCCAGACTCTGGCAGCCGTCAAGAATTCCGGAAAAGGAAGCGCCTGCTTTCTCATCGGTTCCTCCTTCGGCATAGCCCCCCGGGTCAAGCAGAAAGCGGATTTGAAGCTTTCCATGGGCCCCATGACCTTCCCCCACCATCTGGCCCGGATCATGGTTTTGGAGCAGCTGTACCGGGCGGAGGCCATCCAGGCCGGGTCGAAATATCACAAATAGAATCCAATCCTAAGCAAACCAAGGAAAAGCTGTTTTTCTTTGGTTCGCTTAGGATTTTTTGTATTGGGAAAGCATGTGTTTCTTTTTCCGGGGAATGTGTTTATTTTTGATGATATACCTTGACAGACGAGGTATCTCGTGCTAATATAGCTTCACAAAGGAGGGATGACCATGTCTATTGCCGGAGATCTGATCCGGGGGCATACCGACGCCATCATTCTGGCGCGGCTGCTGCGGGG
>CAMEWZ010000108.1 GCA_945946745.1 uncultured Clostridia bacterium
TTACTCTTCCCAGTTGTGCCACACGTTCTGCACATCGTCGTCCTCTTCCATGATGTCCAGCAGCTTTTCCATGAGGGAAATCTGCTCCTCGGATTCCAGCTTCTGATAGTTCTGGGGAACCATCTCGATCTGGGCGGAGACGAAGGTGTAGCCCTTGGCGGTCATGGCGTCGGCTACGGCGTTGAAATCATCGGGATCGGTATAGATGGTGAAGCAGTCGTCCTCGGCCTCAAAATCATCCGCGCCGCAGTCCATGGCATCCATCATCACCGTGTCCTCCTCCAGCTCCTCCTCGGAGTTGTCGATGACCAGCACGCCCTTCTTGTCAAACGACCAGCTGACGCAGCCGGTGGCGCCCAGGTTGCCGCCGAATTTGTCGAAGTGGTGGCGCATGGAACCGGCGGTACGGTTGCGGTTGTCGGTCATGGTCTCCACAATCACCGCCACGCCGCCGGGGCCGTAGCCTTCATAGGTGATGGACTCGTAATTATCGCCGCCGGCGCCCGCCGCCTTCTCCAGGCAGCGCTTGATGTTGTCGTTGGGCATGTTGGCAGCCTTGGCCTTGGTGATGACGGTGGCCAGACGGGAGTTATAGGCGGGATCAGCGCTGCCGCCCTCCTTCACTGCCACGATCAGCTCCTTGGCGATCTTGGTGAACGCGGCGGCACGCTTGGCGTCCTGCGCACCCTTGGTCTTTTGGATGTTATGCCATTTGGAATGTCCGGACATGTATCTCTACCCCTTTTGGTCAGAATTTTAAAATAGCTTATCTATTTTAACAGAAGACACGAGAAAAATCAACCATTTATCCGAAGAATTTCATGCAATCCCGGTGTTTTTCCGAAACACGGACGGCAATCTCCGGAAATCGCGTCCCGATTTTTTCTGCCAGATACCCCACCACCGGGTTTTCCGTGTAAAAGTGCCCCGCGTCGATCAAGTTCAGCCCCAGATCCTTGGCATCCCAGAATTGGTTATACTTCACGTCCGCCGTGACGAAGGTGTCGCACCCCGCCTGCACCGCGTCCATCAGCTCAGAGCCACAGGCACCGCCGCCCACCGCCACCCAATGAACCGGCCGGCCTCCGTCCACATAGCGCAGTCCCTCACAGCCCAGCCGCGCCTTAACCAGAGAAAGAAACGCCGTCAGCGGCTGGAGCGTTACCGCCCCAGCCCGAAGCAGACCCCATTCCCGGCCCTGTTCATCCAATCCCATGGGCGACAAAACCCGAACCTCCGACAGCCCCAGCCGGGCCGCCAGCACATCGTTCACTCCACCGGGAGCGCAGTCCAGATTGGTGTGGGCGTTGATGGCACTGATTCCTGCGGCGCAGAGCAGCTGCACCGACCGCCCCAAGGCGGTATCCTCGGTCACCGCCTTCAGCGGCTGGAAAATCAAGGGATGGTGGGTCACGATCAGTTCCGCACCCCAGTCCGCCGCCTCCCGGCAGGCAGGCCCAAACGGATCCAGGGCAACCAGCACCTTCGTCACCGGACGGTTTCTGCCGCCGCACAAAAGGCCCACGTTATCCCAGTCCATTTTCATGGATTGGGGCGCCAGCGTTTCCAGAAAATCCAAAATGTCACCCACGGTGGTCATTGGTCATACTCCTTTCCATACCATTCCTCCAACTCCGCCAGCGCCGCCTGGTTCTCCCCATCCGGGCGGTGGGCCACGGCGATACGCAGCCCCTCCCGTACCCAGCGGTAATAGCTTTCCGCCTCGGGGGAGGGACAGATCGTTGGCGGATAATAGGTCTGCCCCAAGGTGAGGCTGGGCGCCTCCGGCTGCCAGAGAACCTCCATCACGGTATAGAGGAAACGTCCATCCCGCAGCACCCGCTCCTGGCGCAGATACCAGCCGTTGTCGCTTAAATAGCGCCGCAGAGACGGCGTCTTGCTCTGGCACTGCAAAATTAGACGGTAGCGGCTGCTTCGCAGCCAGGGCGCGGCGGATAAAATGGAAATCATGGTGTCCGCGCCCATACCGGCGCAAACCAGGGTGTCAAAATCCCGGGGAATGCTCCGCACGCCGTCGGACAGGCAGAAGGTCATACGCTCCTTCACGCCGAATTTCGCGGCGTTATTCCGGGCGCTTTGCAGGGGGCCGCGGTTGATGTCCGCCTCGATAACGGAACGGGCCACGCCGCTTTGCAGCAGATGAATGCCCAGATGTCCGTGGTCGCAGCCCACATCCGCCACCCGGTCTCCCGGGGCGACAAGGGCACAGCAAGCCAAAAGCCGGTCAGAAAGGGGCAGCTTCATGGGAATTCCTCCAAAATAATCGGGTCATGTTGTGATTCCGGGCCAAATTGGGCCGGCTGCCAGGCAAAAAAGCCGCCATCCCGGCGAAATCCGGGATGGCGTTGCCGGTTGTTTTTTAGGCCTGCTTTTCGGCCTCAGCGGCCTCGTAGGCCTCCAGGAAATGATTCAGCTGGGCCAGGAAGGAGTCACACTCCACGCCATGAACCATGCAGGCCTCCTCCACAGTCTCCCCCCGGGAAGAGGGGCAGCCCAGGCAGTGCATGCCAATGGCAAAGAACAGGGGCGCAGCTTGAGGCGCGATGTCCAGAATGTCCCCGATAATGGTTTCCTTTTCAATTTTAACAGCCATGATGATGACCTCCTATTTGTTTCTTTTGTTATTATAACCGCACAGTTTCAAAAAAACAAGAGGGTAAATTCGCAAAACCCGGAAATTCCCCGGGCATCCTCCAGCGGCAGGGTTTTTCTGTTGCAATGCCTTGATTTTTATGCTAGAATAAAAGCAATTATCTGCTGGAGGGAAACCATGGACGACGAGAAGCTGAAATATCAAATCGGTGCGAACATCGCCGCCTACCGCAAGCGCTCTGGGCTGACCCAAGCAGGTCTTGCGGAAAGGCTGAATTACTCCGACAAGGCCGTATCCAAATGGGAGCGGGGCGAGTCGGTTCCGGATGTGCTGACTTTGATGGTACTGGCGGAACAGTTCGGCGTCACCGTCAACGATCTATTGGTAGATCCCAACGCCCTGCCGGGCAATCCCGGCACCCTGGAAAAAGCCATGACCCAGGTTTCGGAAAAGGCCCTAAAGCGCAAGGCCAACAAAAACGTGATTCAAGCCCTGTCCTCAACTCTGGTCTGGTTTGTTGCGCTGCTGGCCTTTGTGGTGCTGTCCTCCTTCTCCATCCTGGAGCGGTACAGCCTGCTCCCCTTCATCTATGCCATCCCCGCCAACGCCATTGTGCTGCTGAGTCTGCGGTCCGCCTGGCATGACTTCCGGTGGAATCAAGCGCTGATTTCCGCCATCGTCTGGGGCAGCCTGCTGAGCATTTACATGACGCTGCAGGTGGTGTTCCAGTATCATTTCTGGAAGCTGTTCCTGCTGGGCATCCCGGGACAGCTTGCCATCTTCCTGTGGTTCCGGATGTTCTACCAGCAAAAGGAGGACACCCAAAATGGATAAGCGTCAGCTCCGTCAGACCATCCGTCAGCAAAAGCGGGCCATGTCCGAGGCGGACATCTGCCTGCGCAGCCAGAAGCTGGGGCAGCTGTTCGCCGCCTCCCAAGCCTACCAAAATGCCCGCACGATTTACGGGTATCTTCCCTACAATCAGGAGGTGCGCACCGTGCCCATGCTGGAGCGGGCGCTGCGGGATGGCAAGCGGGTAGCCGTGCCCAAGGTCTACGGCGAGGAAATGAAATTTATCTATCTGGACGATCTGACCCAGGTGGCCAAGGGCTACGCGGGGATTCCGGAGCCCATCGCCGACGGCCCCGTTGCCGATGACAAAACCGCCCTGGTGCTGATGCCCGGGCTTGCCTTTGATCCCCAGGGGCACCGGATCGGTTACGGCGGCGGTTTTTACGACAAATTTCTGTCGTCTGAGCCGGATCACCCCACCTTGGCGCTGTGCTACGATTTCCAGGTATTTCCCGTTCTGGAAACCGAGTCGCACGATATTCCCGTGGACACCGTCCTGTGGGCGTAGACCGTTTTCTGTTTTGTGCTTATCGGCTTTCGTCAGAAACATGGTTCTTTCTCTAACGGATCCCCCTCGGCTCTCCCTTTGGGAGAGGCAAGGGGTGCGGTGCGAATGAACAAGATTCTTATTTTGCTGAATAAAGCGGGTATGCACATTCTGTTTTTCAAAGGAGAGACATAGCATGGAATTTCTTGCGGTTTTGTTGATTGCCGCCGCTGTTTTCGGGATCTGCTTTCTGGTTGACCGTGGCTTTGCCAAGGCCTTCCGCAGCAAAGCCCAGCATCGTTCCGGACTGGCCGTCCGGGCCAGCAAGCGCTATGGCCTTTTCGGCGTGGTGCTGACGGTGCTTGGTATCCTGGCCGTGTGTGTGGGTGTTACCGACGGGGCAGTTCTGCTGGTGGGCGGTATCCTCGTGCTGCTGATGGGACTGGCTCTGGCAGTCTACTACCTGAGCTTCGGTGTTTTCTACGATGGGGAGAGTTTCCTGCTGTCCCGCTTCGGCAAAAAGGACGCCACCTATTTCTATCGGGACATTCTGGGGCAGAAGCTGTATCAGATTCAAGGCGGCAGCATCCTCGTGGAGCTGCACATGGTAAACGGCAGCGTGGTAAGTCTGCAATCGACCATGGATGGCGTCTATCCCTTCCTGGACACCGCCTTCGCTGGATGGTGTATGCAGACCGGACGGGATCCCCAAAGCTGCGACTTTCATGATCCCAGCCAAAGCCTGTGGTTCCCCACTGTGGAGGATACTTGATGGCACACATTCCCAACGGCACCACCGCCCAATTGGAACTGGTCACCTTCCGGCAGGCTCTGGCCGCGGCCAACACCCCGTCTGCGGACTATGACATTCAAAAGTGGCTCTATGCTCCGAATTTCTATTCGGAATACCGGTACATTCTTGGCACCCGGGGGAAAAATCCTCTGATCTGCATTGGGATCAATCCCTCCACCGCCCAGCCGGATGCGCTGGATAACACCCTCAAATCCGTGGAGCGCATCGCCCTGGGTAACGGCTTTGACAGCTTTCTCATGTTCAACGTCTACGCCCAGCGGGCAACCTCCCCCGACGATATGGAGCGGGAATGCAATCCTCTGCTCCACAAGGAAAACCTGGAGGCCTTCCGGTATGTGCTGTCCATTTCGGAGCATCCCGCCGTCTGGGCCGCCTGGGGCGCCATCATTGAAAAGCGGAAGTACCTGCCCCAGTGCGTCCGGGACATGCTGCTGGCCGGGGAGAAATTCGGCGCCCAATGGTACTGCGCCGGGGCGGTCACCAAAAAGGGGCATCCCCACCATCCGCTGTATCTGCGCAAGGGCGAGCGCCTCAAGCCCTTTGACGTGAAGGCATACCTGGATAAGCTATCCGAATAATGGGCGGGGCAATTCCCCGCCCAATTTTGCATGATGGAGGTTATTCTATGAAACTGTTGATCGCCTCGGACATTCACGGCTCCGCCTACTGGTGTGGAAGGCTGATGGAACTGGTGGAATCGGAGCAGCCGGATCGGCTGCTTCTGCTGGGAGACCTGCTTTATCACGGCCCCCGGAACGACCTGCCCAAGGACTACGCGCCCAAGCAGGTGATTCCCATGCTGAGCCGCTATTCAGAGAAGATCATCGCCGTCCGGGGCAACTGCGAGGCGGAGGTGGATCAGATGGTGCTCCCCT
>CAMEWZ010000109.1 GCA_945946745.1 uncultured Clostridia bacterium
ACAGCAAGCTGATGTCCGGCCGGGATGTGGCCATCGCCGCCATGCTGGGCGCGGAAGAATTCGGCTTCGGCACCGGCCCGCTGGTGGCTATGGGCTGCGTGATGATGCGGGTGTGCAACCTGGACACCTGCCCCATGGGCATCTGCACCCAGAACCCCGACCTGCGCAAAAATTTCAAGGGCAAGCCCGAGTACGTCATGAACTTCATGCTGTTCATGGCACAGGAGCTGCGGGAATACATGGCAAAGCTGGGCGTGCGCACCGTGGATGAACTGGTGGGCCGCACGGATCTGCTGAAGGTTCGTCCTGCCGAGCCCGGTTCCCGGGCCAGCGAAATGGACCTAACTGCCCTGCTGCATAACCCGTTGGTGGAAAATTCCAACGTGCACTTTGATCCCAAGGCCGTCTATGACTTTGCCCTGGAGCAGACCCCGGACATGAAGGTGCTGATGAAGAAGTTCAAGAAGAGCTTCGATATGCCGCAGCCCAAGCCCGCCTCCGTGACTCTGGAGGTCGGCAATACCGACCGGGCCTTCGGCAGCATCTTCGGCAGCGAGATCACCGCGAAATTCGGCAACACCCTGCCCGACGACACCTTCCACGTCACCTGCACCGGCTACGGCGGCCAGAGCTTCGGCGCCTTCATCCCCAAGGGTCTGACCCTGGAGCTGATCGGCGACTGCAACGACTATCTGGGCAAGGGCCTGTCCGGCGGCAAGATCATCGTCTACCCCCCGGAAAACGTGACCTATGACCGCAGCGAGAACATCGCTATCGGCAACGTGGCCCTCTACGGCGCCACCGGCGGCAAGGCCTTCATCAACGGCGTGGCCGGCGAGCGGTTCTGCGTGCGCAACTCCGGCGCCACAGCGGTGGTAGAGGGCGTGGGCGACCACGGCTGCGAGTACATGACCGGTGGCACCGTGGTGGTGCTGGGTAAGACCGGCAAAAACTTCGCCGCGGGCATGAGCGGCGGCATCGCCTACGTGCTGGACGAGGACTGGGATTTCTACCAGCGGGTCAACAAGGATATGGTGAGCCTGGAGCCGGTAGAGCACAAATATGACGTTAGCCTACTGAAGGATCTGATCCGGGAGCATGTGGAGGCCACCGGCTCTCCCCGGGGCAAGGAGATTCTGGACAACTTCGGGCAGTACCTGCACAAATTCAAGAAAGTTCTGCCCCACGACTATGACAAGATGCTCCGGCTCATCGCCCAGATGGAAGAAAAGGGCGAGGACAGTGAGCAGGCTCAGATCGAGGCGTTCTACGCCATGAAAAACGCGCAGTAAAGGAGGCGGCGATTATGGGAAAAATTACCGGATTTATGGAGATCTCCCGGCAGACGAGCACCGAGCTGCCCCCGGAGGAGCGAACCAAAAACTTCAATGAATTTCACATCCCGCTGCACCAGGACGAACAGCAGGCCCAGGGCGCCCGGTGCATGGACTGCGGCGTTCCCTTCTGCCAGAGCGGCATGATGATCGGCGGCATGGCCAGCGGATGCCCTCTGAACAACTTGATCCCCGAGTGGAACGATCTGATCTACCACGGCCAGTGGGCCCTGGCGGCCCGGCGGCTCATCGCCACCAACCGCTATCCGGAGTTCACCAGCCGGGTCTGCCCCGCCCTGTGCGAGGCCGCCTGCACCTGCGGCATGGCCACGGGCTATCCCGTCAGCGTCAAGGAAAACGAGCGGGCCATTGTGGAGTATGGCTACAGCACCGGTGTCATTCACGCGGTGCCGCCACCCTCCCGCACCGGAAAGCGGGTGGCCGTGGTGGGTACCGGCCCTTCCGGATTGTCCGTGGCCGACCTGTTGAATAAGCGGGGCCACAAGGTCACCATGTATGAGCGCAGCGACCGGGTGGGCGGCCTGCTGATGTACGGCATTCCCAACATGAAGCTGGAAAAGTGGGTCATCGACCGCCGGGTGGATATTCTGAAGGAAGAGGGCATCGAATTCGTCACCAACACCGACGTGGGCCGGGACATCTCCGCCCAGGAGCTGGTGGATCAGTACGACGCGGTGGTGCTGTGCTGCGGCGCCAAGCAGCCCCGGGACATCAATGCCCCAGGCCGGGATGCCGGCGGCATCTACTTCGCCGTGGATTACCTGACCAGCGTCACCAAGAGCCTGCTGGATTCGGGGTTTGCCGATGGCAAGGCCGTCAGCGCCCAGGGGAAAAAGGTGCTGGTCATCGGCGGCGGCGACACCGGCAACGACTGCGTGGGCACCGCCATCCGCCAGGGTTGCGAAAGCGTGACCCAGCTGGAGATGATGCCCTGTCCCCCCACGGAGCGTACCCCCGGCAACGCCTGGCCGGAGTGGCCCCGGGTGCTGAAAACCGACTACGGCCAGCAGGAGGCCATCGCCAAATTCGGCAGCGACCCCCGGCTGTACCAGACCACCGTCAAGGAATTCTACAAAAACGAAGCCGGCCAGGTCTGCGGCGCGCTGATCGCCAAGCTGGAAAGCAAGGTGGTGGACGGCCGCCGGATGATGGTCCCCACCGGGGAGGAATTCTCCCTCGCGTGCGACCTGGTGCTCATCGCCGCCGGGTTCACCGGCTGTGAAAAGTATGTAGCCGAGGCCTTCGGCGTGGACCTGACCCCCCGGGGCACCGTGGCGGACAGCAAGTACACCACCTCCCAGCCCAAGGTATTCGCCTGCGGCGACATGCGCCGGGGCCAGAGCTTAGTCGTCTGGGCCCTGCGGGAAGGCCGGGACACCGCCGCCGTGGTGGACGCCAGCATCATGGGCTATACCAACCTGTAAAAAATGTTTGTATTTTGGGGGGATTCCCACGCCAGTGTGAGCGCTGGCTCGGAATGACATAGTTTTTAGGCAGTCTGAAGCGCCGCCGGGATATTTCCCGGCGGCGCTTTTCAAGGAGGAAAGGAAAGAATCGTATTATTCTCCGCCCAGGGCGAGGAACGCGGCAGGGTCTACCGGTTCGTCGTTTTGGGTGACGCTGAAATGCACATGGCTGCCCAGGGTCGTCTCCACAATGGCGGAATCTCCCGCGTAGCCGATGGTGTCCCCCATGGCCACCTGATCTCCCGGTTTCACCGTCAGATTCTCCGCCAGGCTGGAATAGCAGGTGGTGTAGCCGTCATTGTGGCGGATGACCACGGTGTAGCCCAGGGAATCGTCCTCATAGGTGGTATAGACCTTCCCATCCGCAGCGGCGCAGACCTCCGCGCCGTCCTCCGCGGCCAAGTCAATCCCGTTGTGAACCCGCCAGTCCCGGGTGGTCTGGTTGTAGCTCAGTGCCTCCATGGAATAGCCGCTGATCTGCGTGCCCGACACCGGCGCCGTGGTTTGCAGCGGTTTTTTTACTGTGGGCGCGGGTACGGTTTCCGTTGTGGCAGGAGTCGTGGACGGTGTCTGGGGCTGGGTGGCAATCACCGCCACGTCCTCCGTGGCCATGGTGCCCACCAAAACCTCCTCATCCAGGGTCTCCTGGAGGGAAACCTCTTCCATCTTGTTCGCGTTCTGGTAATACAAATAGCCGGTGATCCCGATGGCAGCAGCGCACAGGATCAGGGCTATGTAGTAGCCCTTCCCAGCGAAACCGCGACCGGTGTGTTTGTTGTCGCTCATAGAATTAAGCACCTCCGAAGCTGAGTATTGCCCTGTTTTCCGAAGGTTAAACCAAAAAAGGAAATTTTTTAATATACTGATCGGGTTAACTCAGCCGTGTGGCAAATTGTAGTTTAACGCACTAGCCAAAGCCTTCCCCTTTGGGGAAGGTGGCAGCCCGGAGGGCTGACGGAAGAGGTGCAGTATACGCGTTTCTTTTACACCAGGTATGGCGAAATGGAAGAATAAGACCTCATCCGACCCGCCTTACGGCGGGCCACCTTCCCCAAAGGGGAAGGCATGGGCGCCGTAAGCGCCAGTGCTATAAATTACAATTTATCTTTCTGCCGAGTGAGGCTGATATGCATTTTAAAGGAACGCCGTTGGGCGGGAATACCGAAAGAATTGAAAAAAGCCCTCCGGTATGCTATACTCTGTTCATCTGATCCAAAATGGGAGGTTACGCTATGCTGCCGGAAGCTTTTCTTGCCCGGATGAAAGTCCAGCTTGGCGACGAATATGAACCGTTCCTGAACAGCCTGGAACGGCCCCGGGCGGTAGCCCTTCGCTTCAATCCGCTGAAGGGCGAGCGGCCGGAGCTGCCCTTTGTGGGCGATGCTGTTCCCTGGGAACCGGAGGCTGTTTATTACGATCCCGATTCCCGCCCCGGCCTGCACGTTTACCATGAAGCCGGCGTATATTATCTACAGGAGGCCAGTGCCATGGCGCCGGTGGCTCTGCTGGATCCCCAGCCCGGCGAACGGGTCTGCGACCTCTGTGCCGCCCCCGGGGGCAAAAGCACCCAGATTGCCGGACGGATGGGGGGCAAAGGATTTCTTCTGTGCAATGAAATCAACCCCAAGCGGGCCAAAATCCTGTCCCGGAACATCGAGCGGATGGCGGTGGGCAACGCCCTGGTGACCAACGAGCATCCGGAAACCCTGGCCCAGCGTTTCCCCGGCTTTTTCGACCGGGTGCTGGTGGACGCCCCCTGCTCCGGCGAGGGCATGTTCCGCAAGGAGGAAGCCGCCGTCACGGACTGGAGTCAGGAGACGGTGGAAATGTGCGCCCGGCGGCAGGGAGAGATCCTCCATTCCGCAGCCCGGCTGGTGCGCCCCGGCGGGCGGTTGGTGTATTCCACCTGCACCTTCGCCCCGGAGGAAGATGAAGGGGCGGTGGCGGCCTTCCTGGCGGCCCATCCGGAATTCACCCCGGAGGCGGTGGAAGCCCCCTGGTTCGCACCAGGAGAAAACGGCAGCTTCCGCCTGTGGCCCCACAAGCTGCTGGGGGAGGGCCATTTTGCCGCCGTTTTGCGAAAGGCCGGAGACGGCGGGGACTCCCCCGCCCCGATCCCCGGCGAAAAGCTGCCCCCTCAGTGGCAGCGCTTTGCCAAGGAGCTGGGCATCCAGCTGCCCCCGGGCAAGGCGGTGTCCTTTGGCCAGAACCTTTTCTGGGCGCCGGAGGAAATGCCGGATATTCGAAGGCTGAAGGTTCTGCGTCCCGGTCTGGAGCTGGGGTGCGTAAAAAAGGACCGGTTTGAACCGGCTCACGCTCTGGCGCTGTGGCTGAGAGAATGCAAAACCATGCAGTGCTTTGGCCCGGACTCGGAGCAGATCAGGGCCTATCTTCACGGAGACGTGATTCCGTCACAGCAAACCGGCTGGTGCCTGGTCTGCGCCGGGGCGTATTCCATCGGCTGGGGCAAGGGCGACGGCCGGGTCCTAAAAAACCACTACCCCAAGGGCCTGCGGCGGTAGCGGCGAGTCGCCGCGGACAATGCGTGCACGGTGCGGTGGTATTTGTGACTGCCCTGACCCGCTCGGTTTCGTTACTGCGGTAAATTGTAATTTATTGCACTGGCGTGGGAGCGCCCAAGGCTTCTCCTTGAGGAGAAGCAGTCAAAAATCTTTGATTTTTGACTGATGAGGTGTGCAGTTAAGTGTTGCAATGATGGGAAGTTTTCGGCGAATTCGCATCCGAGTAACGCCGCTAATGCGGCTACACCTCATCCGTCAGCCCTTCGGGCTGCCACCTTCCCCTCAAGGGGAA
>CAMEWZ010000110.1 GCA_945946745.1 uncultured Clostridia bacterium
TTTCTCGGTTCGTGATTGACTTTCCCTAGAAAAAAGCTATAATAATACATACCAATAGATAGGAGCAGCGTGTTATGAATCCTCTTGTTTTTCAAACGGATTTCGGCCTGGTGGACGGCGCGGTGAGCGCGATGTACGGCGTGGCTTACTGCGTCAATCCGGAGCTGAAGATCCATGACTTGACCCACGACATTACGCCGTACAGCGTTTGGGAGGCCAGCTACCGGCTGATCCAGACCATCAACTATTGGCCGGAAAACACGGTATTTGTTTCCGTGGTGGATCCCGGTGTCGGTTCCAACCGGAAAAGCGTGGTGGTCAAAACCGCGAATAACCGCTATATTGTCACGCCGGATAACGGTACGCTGACCCATGTGATGCGTTTTGACGGTATCGTGGCGGCGCGGGAAATTGACGAGCAAATCAACCGTCTGCCCCGCTCCGGCGAGAGCTATACCTTCCACGGCCGGGATGTTTACGCCTATACCGGCGCAAGGCTGGCCAGCGGTGTCATCGATTTTGCCGGGGTTGGCCCGGAGATTCCCTTGGATAGCCTGGTTACCCTGCCCATCGTAGAGCCAAAGCTGGAGGGTAGTGCCGTGTGCGGCACCATCGACGTGCTGGATGTACGCTTCGGCAGCCTGTGGACGAACATTCCCAGAACCCTGTTTCTCCAAACCGGCATTCAGTACGGCGACCGGGTCAGTATTACCATTGAGAATGATACCCGCACCGTTTATCGCAATATCATTCTGTTCGCCAAGAGCTTCGCGGATGTGTATGTGGGAGAAGCGCTGGCCTATGTGAACAGCCTGGACTGTGTGGCGGTAGCCATCAACCAAGGCAGCTTTGCCCGGGCCTACAACATTGGCACCGGCAACTCCTGGCGAATCCGGATCGAACCGTTTAAGGGTTTTTGATTGTTGTTTCAGCCGTTTGGCTTTAACAGAATATAATGGAGGTAGAATTGTATGAAGAAGTTTTCTGTGAAAACCATCGTTGCCATCGGCATCGGCGCTGCCCTGTTTTTTGTTCTGGGCCGGTTCGTTGCCATTCCCAGCCCGGTTCCCAATACCAGCATTTCTGTGCAGTATGGTCTGTTGGCCTTCCTGTCCGTGGTCTATGGCCCGGTGGCGGGTGCGCTGGTTGGTTTTATCGGCCACACGCTGATCGATTTCAGCTATGGCTGGGGCATCTGGTGGAGCTGGGTAATCGCGTCCGCCGTGTTTGGCCTGCTGATGGGCCTGTCTGCCAAGGTGCTGAAGATGGACGAGGCTGACATGGGCAAGAAGGGCCTTATCAAGTTCAACCTGGCCCAGGTGGTGTGCCATCTGATCTGTTGGTTTGCCGTGGCTCCCGTGCTGGATGTTTACATGATGGGCGAGCCTTGGGACAAGCTGCTTGCCCAGGGCTTGATGGCTGGCGTTGCCAATGCCGTCACCACTGCCATTGTGGGTAGCCTCTTGTGCGTTGCTTACGCTGCCACCAAGACCAAGGCTGGCAGCCTGACCAAGGAGTAAGTAAACACGTCGCAAAGGCAGGCCTAGCGCCTGCCTTTGCTCGTTAGGAGGACTTTTCTTGGAAAAAGAAACGATCATTTCCTTTGAAAACTTCGGTTTTCAATACACCGCCCAGGCGGAGCCTACCCTCTATGACATCAACCTGCAAATTCACAAGGGGGAAAAAATCTTGATTGCCGGCCCGTCAGGCTGCGGAAAGTCCACCCTCGCCCATTGTATCAACGGCCTTGTTCCCAATTCCTATCCCGGGAAAACCACAGGCGCACTGACCATTGGCGGGAAAAACGCGCTAGAGCTGGGATTGTTTGGCTTATCCAAAATTGTGGGAACGGTGCTCCAGGATTCCGACAGTCAGTTCATTGGCCTAACGGTGGCGGAGGATATTGCCTTTGCCCTGGAAAATGACTGTGTTCCCACCGGGGAAATGCATCAGCAGGTGGAACGCATTGCCGAGTTGGTGGACGTAAAGCAGGTCTTGGGCCACGCGCCCCACGAAATTTCCGGCGGTCAAAAGCAGCGGGTCGGCCTGGGAGGCGTCATGGTCAGCGATGTGGATGTGCTGCTGTTCGACGAGCCATTGGCAAATCTGGATCCGGCCACGGGAAAGCAGGCCATTGTTCTGATCGACGAAATTCAGAAGCGCACCGGCTGCGCCGTGATCATCATTGAGCACCGGCTGGAGGATGTGCTTTACCGGCCGGTAGATCGTGTGGTACTCATGGGGGACGGGCGAATTGTCTATGACGGAAGCCCGGATGATTTGCTTTGCCAAAATCTTTTGCAGGAGCGGGGCATCCGGGAACCGCTGTATGTCACCGCGCTAAAATATGCCGGAGTTGCCTTGACGCCGGAGATGCGTCCGTCTTTTCTTCCGGAGCTGAAGCTGTCCGAAGATCAAAAGGCCCAGGTGTTTGCTTGGTTTGCCCGGCAGCCGGCGGTGAAACCCACACCCAATCCGGAGGTTCTGCTGCGAGCGGAAGACATTGACTTCACCTATGAGGGAGGTCATCACGCGCTGCGGGGAATCAACGCCGTGATTCACAAGGGAGAGATGCTCAGCATCGTGGGCACCAATGGCGCGGGAAAATCCACCTTTTCTAAGGTTATCTGCGGCTTTGAAAAGCCGCAAAGCGGCATCCTGGAGCTGAACGGCCAGGATTTGGGAGCATTAAGCATCAAGGAGCGGGCCGACCACATCGGCTATGTGATGCAAAATCCCAATCAGATGATCTCCAAGACCCAGATCTATGATGAGGTAGCCCTGGGCCTGCGCAACCGGGGGGTTCCCGAGGAGGAAATCCGTCCCCGGGTGGAACAGACATTGAAAATCTGCGGTCTTTATCCTTTCCGGAACTGGCCGGTTTCCGCCTTGAGCTACGGACAGAAAAAGCGGGTCACCATCGCCTCCATTCTGGTGCTGAAACCGGAAATGATCCTTCTGGACGAGCCTACCGCTGGGCAGGATCTAAAGCATTACACGGAAATCATGGATTTTCTCTCGGAACTGAACCGCCAGGGGGTCACCGTGGTGCTGATTACCCACGATATGCATTTGATGCTGGAATACACCCCCAGAGCCATCGTTTTTCACGCGGGAAAGGTGATCGCGGATATGTCCGCTGCCCAGGTGCTGAATTCTCCGGAAATTGTGGAAGCAGCCCATTTGAAGGAGACATCCTTGTACCACCTGGCCGGGTTGTGCGGAATTTCTGATCCGGAGGAATTCACCCGGCGCTTTATCGCCCGGGATCGGGAGGTGCGTGTATGACAAATCTGTTCAATTACATTGATCGCCCCTCCCCTATCCACCGGCTCACCGGCGCTTGCAAGCTGGTGTGCCTCATTACCTGGAGTCTGGCGGCGATGACCAGCTTCTACACACCGCTGCTGTGTGTTCTCACCGTTGCGGCTTTGATCCTGTTCCGGGTTGCCCGGCTGCGGTTGAAGGACATTTCCTTTATGGTGGGCATCATGCTGGTCTATATTCTGATGAACAACGTGCTGATTTTCCTGTTCAGTCCCACCCATGGCACAACGCTCTATGGTACCCAAACGGTGCTGTTTCGGATCGCGGGGCCGTATGTGGTCACTGCGGAGCAGCTGTTTTACCACTTCAACGTGATTTTGAAGAACGCCTGCACCATTCCCATTGTGCTGCTGTTCGTCTGCACCACCAATCCTTCGGAATTTGCCGCCTCTTTGAACCGCATCGGCGTCAGCTACCGGGTCAGCTACGCGGTGGCTCTGGCGCTGCGGTATATCCCCGACATTCAGCGGGAATTCCGGGATATTTCCCTGGCCCAGCAGGCCCGGGGCACGGAAATGAGCAAAAAAGCCAGCCTGGTGAGCCGCTTGAAAGCCGCCAGCTCCATTCTGATTCCGCTGATTCTATCCTCCATGGAGCGAATCGAAACCATTTCCAACGCCATGGAGCTGCGGGGCTTTGGTAAGGGCAAAAAGCGCACCTGGTATTCCGGCCGGAGGTTCTCCAAACTGGATCTGCTGGCCATGGCCGTCTGCGTGGGGCTGATGCTCCTGTCTCTGGCACTGACCTATTTCAACGGCGGCCGGTATTATAACCCCTTTGTATAAACAAACCCGGCGGGGAGAACCCCGCCGGGTTATTCTATTACAGCATCACGGCCAGCAAGGTCACGGTGATGACAATGCTTAGTACAATGGAAATGGAATTCAGCGCGCTGGACAAGCCCACGTCTCCCTTCATTTCTCCGGTAAAGCCGGGCACAGCGGAGCCGATGGGGCTGAGGGCCAGAATGACCAGCGCCTGCCGGATCTCCAATTCAAAGGGCAGCAGGAAATAAAAGATGCAGGCCAAAATCGCGCCAATGCCATAGCGGATGGAAAGCATCTTCACAATGGTACGAATCTGCGACCTGTCCCCTTCCAGCTTGAAGCCCACACCGATCATCAGCATGGCCATAAAGGCGTTGGCGTTTCCGATGATGCCCGCGCAGGACATCACAAATCCGGGAACGGACAGATGCAGTAGATTCAGCAGCAGCATGGTCACATAGCAGACAAAGGGAACAGATTTTGCCAGGGCCTTCCCGATCCGCTTAAAGGAGAAGCCGGTACCATCTTTGACCATGGAGGCAAGGCTGAACGCGCCGCCCAGGCAGATGACCGCGTTTCCAGTGTCAAACAGGCTTGTAGCCACAACACCCATTGGCCCGAGAAAGCTCTGGGCAAAGGGAATTACAAAGGTGCCGATGTTGTAGCCCGGAAGGTTCAGCATGGCAAAGGCCTGGTCGGCTCTGGACTTTTTCCGGTTTAGGAAAAAACCGATCAGAATGTAAAGCAGTCCGCAGCCAATGGCCAGCAGAACCAGGCTCAGCAGGGACATATCGATCTGTTTTCCGGCGAAGTTCGTAATGATCGCGGCAGGCAGGGTGATCCGGATGGTGATCCGGGATAGGATTGTAAAATCCTCCTGCTTAAAAAAGCCGATTTTCTTCAAAAAATATCCCAGCAGGATAATGGCGACAAAGCTGCCTGCCCGGGTTACAATATCCAGCATTGCGTTCTCTCCTCCAATCGTTTCCATGGAATTATAACAGAAAAAAACGAAGAATACAAGAGCAGACTTCGACTTCCACTGGGAAACCGCTGTGGTGATTGGAAAATCGTATCATACTGATATTCAATAAAAAACTTTCATTCGCAAGAATGGAAGTTTTTTATAGGAAGATCATAATGAGACGGGTTTCCATGATTTTCTATTCCGAAAATCATGGAAACGACAACGCCGCCAGGCGGTGTCTATCTGATAAAACCGAATGGTTTTATCAGATAATAGTATCAAAAAGCATCAAAGCCATTTTGCGGAAGGAGCATTCTTCTTGGAATAACGAATCGTTGGAATTTCTATCGGTTCCAAGTTTGGAAACATCATGCAGAGAAATCCCCCTAACCTCAGAGGTTAGGGGGAAATGCACACAATGGGTTATTTTACTTCAAGCCTGCCTGCGTCAGCAGTGCGGGAATCTTGGATTCCCAGCCCAGGCTCATGATATGCACGCCCTGGCAGTAAGGCTTGCACTCCCGGATGATCCGGGCGGCGATTTCCACGCCGGTGATACCGGCCT